>JAJPIU010000055.1 GCA_021324535.1 Pseudomonadota bacterium | reverse complement strand
CGCGTGGCAGCCCAGCCAGCGCGAGCAGCGCCGGATTGGCGAAGGTGATCACCCGTTCGCGTGTGGTGATGGCGACCGGTTGAGGATAGGCGTCGAGCAACGCCCTGAGCAATGCCTGCGCCTGGGCGGCCTCACGCCGCTGTTCGGCAAGCTCGCGGCGCGCCTGTCGTGTTCGCGCATCGGCGACCATGCGGCGACGAGCCGCCTCGCGGATGCGTACCCAGTAGACGCCCAACCCCAGCAAAAAGCCAAGCGCCACCGCCAGCGCGATCATCACAATATTGGTTCCCATACGCCGGTTATTCCGTCAGTTCCGCTTACCCCGCCAATTGTTGCGCCCGCCACCCGCAGAGATCATACCATAGGCTGCACGCGCAAAGCGCCTCATGCCTTTGCATGTGCTCTTAACAAAGCTTTAACACGAGGTTAAAGCGTGATTAACATCGCACGCATACAGTGTAGAGCGGAACACGCGGCGCCTGGGACGCTGCGCAATGCCGCCCGAGGTGGCTTCCTGTTCCAATGTACAGAGGTCATTCTGTGTCATACGTACTAATTGAGTACGAAGGAGACTGTATGCTCGATCGCTTCAATGCGATTCGCTCCACTGGCGCCAAAGCTTTTTTGGGGCTGGTTATCGCTTCCAGTGTTATCCTCGTCGCGGCATGCGGCAATCCAACAACTGGGGGCAACAGTTCGGAGTCTGGCGCTTCGACGCTGCTCTCATGTTCTGTATCGGCCAATGACATCGCGCCCACTGTGACAAGTTCCGGCACAGCCACCAAGGTTCCCGGCGTATCGGGGAAGATCAACGTTGATGGCTCGTCAGCGCTGGCTCCGCTCTTCACGAAAGCGGGAGCCGAATTCGACGCCGCCAACGGCACAACGACCACCGTGACGCCTAATGGCAGCGGCACCGGCCTGAAGGATGTGGAGTCTGGCGCGGTCAATATCGGTCTCTCGGATGTCTTTGCGCAGACAAAAGCGACCACACCTGGCCAGTACAAAGACCTGGTAGATCACCAGGTGGCTGTGGTGGCCTTCACCTTGATCGTCAACAACGACCTCAAAGGCAGGGTGAGCAACCTGACCAAAGCCGACATTCAGAAGATTTACTTTGGCCAGGTGACGAACTGGAGCCAGCTTGGTGGCCCCAACGAGTTGATCACTGTGGTCAACCGCCCAACAACCTCCGGCACTCGCGCAACCTTCAAGCAATACGTGCTTGATGGACAAAACGAACACAATAGTGGAGCCATCACCCAGGACAACACTGGCGCGGTGGTTGCTGCGGTAAAGGCGACCCCTGGCGCAATCGGGTATGCCTCGATTGGCTTCGCGGCGCAATACCCCAACGATGTGACACCGATCTGCATTGACGGCGCTAAGCCAACGGCGACCGACATCAACTCTGGGAAATATGTCTTCTGGGGTATCGAGCATGCCTACACCAAAGGGCCTGCCACCGGCGCCGCGAAGGCGCTGCTCCAGTACGTCGAGAGCGATCAGGTGCAGAACAACGACCTGCTGGCGCTGAGCTATTTGCAGGCGAAGAACCTGAGCGCGGCAGCCATCTCGTCGCATACACCCGCTGGCGCGCCCACGCCTGAGGCGCTCTAAGCCTTCGGCGTCATCAGGCGACATCAAGAGCCAAACAAGCGAACAAGCGAACAAGCTAACCTGCATGGAACGCCAGAATTTGATCAAACAGCTTCTGGCGCTTTACAGTAAGATGGGGTTGCAGCAGGTAATCCACACCATCATAGAGCAAACGTACCGAAAACACTGTACAACGTCGTGTAGCGCGACCGATGGGCCGCATACGATAGAGCAATTGGTTGAAGAGGCATAAATGAACCTTCTTCAGATATTTACCGAGATCGTGGTTCCGTTGGTGGTGATCACTGTGGGTGGCCTGTATCTGCTCGGCGGCCCAACATGGCGGCAACGGATTCGTCAATACTTGACGATGGGTTATAGCAGAGCCGAACTGATACGTATGATCCCGTTTGCGCTGTGCGCCGTGATCGTGATCCTTGCGCTGCTTGTCGTTGTGCTGTTCGTCGGCGGTAACGCCTTCCAGACGTTTACACGCGACCACGTCAGTTTGATCGCTTTCTTCACTGGGAAAGTCTGGTATCCCGATAACGGGCAAGTTGGCGCGCTCTATTTGATCGTCGGGACACTCACCGTCACCGTGCTGGCGGTTGTGATCAGCACGCCGATCAGCGTGGCGCTGGCGGTGTTCGTGACGGAGGTCGCCCCGCCCTGGGCGCGCCAATTCATGCAGCCGGTGCTCGAACTCTTCGCGGGTATCCCCTCGATAGTCTACGGTTTGCTTGGCATCGAGCTTGTCGTTCCACTGGTGAGCTACGCCTATAACTACCTCGTCGGCGCGTTTCTCTATGCAGGTTTTGGTGTGATCGCCGCCGGATTGGTGCTGGCGATCATGATCCTGCCGACCATCACCAGCATCTCGATTGACGCGCTCGCCGCGCTGCCACAGGGCTTACGCGAGGCGAGCCTGGCGCTAGGCGCTACCCGCTGGCAGACCATCCGGCGGACGCTGCTTCCGGCCAGTTCCAGTGGCATCTTTACCGGCGTCATCCTGGGCACGGGACGCGCCGTTGGTGAAACGCTCGCTGTGGCCTTCCTGGTCGGTTCCAATCCAAACAACCTGCCAATTCAGTTCACCAACACGTTTCCCTACTTCAACCTGCAGCCCGCCAGCACTATCACCGTGCAAATTTTCGAGGACTTCAAAGAAGCGACGCCTGGCTCGCTGAACTTCGACGCCATCTGGACACTCTCGTTTGTGCTGCTGCTGATCTCGTTCTTGCTGGTAGCGGCCAGCCGCTATGTCGCCTCACGCGGCGCCTACAAGGCCACCAACCAGCGACCATCAGGGCGTAGGCGTTCATCGGAGACAGGCGTTGCTTCATCTACCGCTGCAGCAGCAGCGGTAACGGCGAGCGCCTTGCCTGCGTCGAACTCTTAGCGTGAGACATCGAGAGGAGAAGAACAACATGGAAGCCATCGCCAAAGATGTCTCAGTCGCCGAGCGTCGCACAGGACAGCCCCAAATTGACGCACGCGCTGCACGACGCGCCCGCGCCCGCCTGGCTGACCGGATTGTCACCTACACCTTGTGGAGCATTGCCCTTGCGCTGACGGGATTGCTCATCTACTTCATCTTTTACATCATTCAACAGGGCGCCAGTCTAATCAACTGGCAATTCGTCACACAGTCGAACGAAGCGGGCAATCTCGTTGGGCCAGAGGTGTTCAACACCTTTTATATCCTAATTCTCTCGCTGCTCATTTGCGTGCCGCTTGGAATGGGCTGCGCGATCTATCTGGTGGAGTACGCGCGCCAGGGCGCTGTGACGACGGTCATTCGCTTTGCCACCGAGACGCTGGCTGGCGTGCCATCCATTATTCTTGGCCTGTTTGGCTTTATCTTCTTCGCGTCGTCTATCAATGGCGGCCTGGGGTTCGGCGTCTCGCGGCTGGCGGGCGCGCTGACGCTGGTGATCCTCAATCTGCCGCTGCTGGTGCGCGTCAGCGAAGACGCCTTGCGCAGTGTGCCAGACGAACTACGCGAGGCCAGCGCTGCGCTGGGCGCCAACAAGTTCCAGACGGTGACGCGCGTGCTGATTCCGGCGGCCATCCCTGCCTTGACGACGGGGGTGATCCTGACGGCAGGCAAGATGATCGGCGAGACGGCGGCGTTGCTCTATACGACGGGTGGCAACAGTCCCGTGACGGGCTGGTTCTCGCTGAACCCGTTCCTGCCAGGTGATACGCTTGCTGTGCACCTCTATGAGCTGCGCGCCGAGGGCATCGTCGCCAATGCCCAACAGATCGCCAACAGCACAGCGACCCTGCTCATTATTCTGCTGCTGGTCTTCAACCTGGGTCTGCGCTACCTGGCTGGATTGCTCAACCGCTGGTTTGCGGGGGGAACCTCTCGCACATCACGTGGATGAAATCTGTTCTCCCTAAAGAGATACAGGGGTAAAAGGATACAACCTATGGCGCTTCAACCTGAGATAGCCAGAGAAGGTTCGCGCGAGCGGGCCATTCTTGGCCCGGATACCGTCAACAGCCAGTACATCGCGCGTATTGATGGCGCAGTGAAGATGAAGACGGTTGAACTCAATGTCTATTACGGTTCAAACCACGCGATCAAGAACGTCAGCCTGGAGATTCCCGAAAAGCAGGTGACGGCGCTGATGGGGCCATCGGGCTGCGGAAAATCCACCTTCTTACGTGCGCTCAACCGCATGCATGATCTGACGCCGGGCGCGCGTGTGACCGGATCGGTGCTGCTAGGCGATGAAGACATCTATGCGCCCAAGGAAGATGTTGTGCATCTACGCCAGCGTGTGGGGATGGTCTTCCAGCGGCCAAACCCCTTCCCCCGCTCGATCTTCGAGAACGTGTCCTATGGCCTGCGCGTGCAGGGCGGCTACAACGCCAGCCAGATGCGCGAGACCGTGGAGCAAAGTTTGCGGAGCGCGGCGCTGTGGGACGAGGTGAAGGATCGGCTGAACCAGAGCGCGCTTGGCCTGTCGGGTGGCCAGCAGCAGCGGCTGTGCATTGCGCGGGCGCTGGCGGTCTCGCCGGAGGTGCTACTGATGGATGAGCCATGTTCGGCGCTCGATCCCATCGCCACCCTCAAGATCGAGGAGCTGATCGAGCAACTCAAGCAGCAATACACCATCGCCATCGTAACACACAATCTGCAACAGGCCGCGCGTGTCTCACAGTATACGGGCTTCTTTCTGACCGGCAACCTGATCGAGTATGCGCCCACTCAACAGATCTTCTCGCGTCCGCAGGATCAGCGCACAGAAGATTTCATTACGGGTCGCTTTGGGTGATCGGCCCCCACCCCCACCCCTCCTCCACTGCGGTGGGAGAGGGGCTTTTGTTACAGCTGTCGCTTCACCAGCTACGCCGGACGTGATACACTGAGGTAGGCATGATATGGAAAGGATACGCATGGTGACTCCTGAGACGACAACGCCACAGCCCACCACACCACGCCCGGCCTCTGCGACGGTTCTGGTTCGCCAGGGCGGCGAGCGGATCGAGGTGTTTATGGTGCGACGGCATGTGCGCAGCGAGTTCGTGCCGGATGTCTATGTGTTTCCCGGCGGCTCTATACACGAGGCTGACCGCCACACCGAACAGACACCCAACCTGTGCGCTCCCGTTCAGCCTCCGGAGAGCACGGGGCCGACGGCGCTTGGCGCTGGCTTCCGCGTCGCTGCGCTGCGCGAGTTGTTCGAGGAGGCTGGCGTTTTGCTGGCAAGGCGAGGCGGCCAACCGCTCACCATCGGTGACGCCGATGTGGTGCGTTTCGCCGCCGCCCGCGATGCGCTGAATAGTAAAACGGCGACGCTTGGCGAGATCGCGCAGCGTGAGGGCGTAACGCTGGCGACCGATGCGCTGCTCCACTGGGCGCACTGGATCACGCCCGCCGCCTGGCCCAAACGCTTCGATACACATTTCTTTCTCGCTGAAATGCCAGCCAATCAGGTGGCCGCCCACGACGCGCTGGAAACGACAGCGGGCGCCTGGGTGACGCCTGAGGATGCGCTGGCGCGCTCAGAGACCGGCGAGTCCCCGCTGGTCTTCGCCACATCCACCAGTTGCGGGCGCTTACGGGGCTGGCAAACTACGCCGAGGCTCGGGCGCGCTTCCAGGGGGTGATTCCGGCGACCGTTGCGCCGCGCATCGTCTGGCGCGAGGAGAAACAGGTCATCCTGCTACCCGAGGAGCCAAACGCTCCCGGAGACTACGAGGCCCTCCCTGGCGAGACGAGGTAACGCATGCCATCAGCAGAAGCTTCTCAGCCATCCACGCCGTCCGAATCGCTGCCCGCTGGCGTCGAATGCCTTCTCGCGCCCAATCCCTCGCTGATGACTGGCCCCGGCACGAATACCTATCTCGTGTACAATCCAGCGGATAAGACGACTGGCTGCGTGGTGATCGATCCCGGCCCGGAGATCGAGACGCATCTGGCAACGATAGCCCAGAGGGCGGAGCAGCATGGCAGCGCGCGGGCGATCTTCATCACACATGGGCATCCTGACCATGTGGAGGGCGCGGCGCGGCTGCGTGACCTAACCGGCGCGCCTGTTTGCGCATGGAGCCGCGAGGGGTCGCCCGTGGCTGATGAAACGTTGGCGGATGGGCAGACGTTCTCGGTGGGCGCACGACGCCTGCGGGCGATCCACACGCCGGGGCATCGCTTCGATCATCTGTGCTTCTTGCTCGAAGACGCAGGCGCGCTCTTTGCAGGCGATCTGGTGGCGGGCGTTGGGACGGTGGTGATCATCCCGCCCGAAGGTGATATGCTCGACTATCTCGCCTCGCTGCGGCGGCTGCTCACCCTCAATCTGCGCATGATTTTACCAGCGCATGGCCCAATGATTACCGAGCCGCAGGCGTTGCTCGCAGGCTACCTTCGCCACCGTGAGGAGCGCGAGGCCCAAGTGATTGCAGCCCTGGCTGCAACCGCGCCGCAGCCGCAGACTGCGGCTCAACTTGTGACGCGCATCTACACCGACGTAGACCCACAGCTTCATCCCATCGCCGCGCATTCCGTGCTGGCGCACCTGCTCAAACTCGAACGCGAGGGGCACGCCTATCGTGCAGATGAGGCCGTTCAGGTGGATGTGGCATCCTCCTGGTATCTCGATCAAAAAGGATAGTATTCAATGACTGACATATCGCCGTCGTCACACGAAAACAGCCAGACGGCGTCTCTGCGCGCTCCCATCAAGCTGCGCGCCTCGCTGCACACCACCATCTGGGGTGGGCGGCGGCTGGCAACCCTCGCTGGCAAGGCGATCCCTGAAGACGCGCTGATCGGTGAGTCGTGGGAGACGGCGCTCGACGCGATAGCCGAGAACGCGCCCTATGAGGGAGAAACGCTTGGCGCGCTGACCGAACGCTATGGCGAAGCATTGATTGGCTCACGGGCGGTCGCTGTGTTTGGCGAGCGATTTCCCCTGCTCACAAAGTTTATAGATGCGCACCAGTGGCTCTCCGTGCAGGTGCATCCCGACGACGCCTACGCAAACGAGCATGAAGGCGGCAAGCTAGGAAAGACCGAGACGTGGTACATCCTGCACGCCGAGCCGGGCGCGCAGATCGTCTACGGCGTCAAGCGGCCCGTCACGCGGGATGAGGTACGCCAGGCCATCGAGGAAACACGGCTTGAAACGCTACTCAACCATGTGGAGGCGCGCGCGGGCGATGTGATCTTCGTGCCTGCGGGAACGGTACACGCCATTGGCGCTGGCGTCGCGCTCTACGAATTGCAGGAGTATTCCGACATCACTTATCGGCTATATGACTACGGGCGATTGCAAGCCAACGGCCAGCCGCGCGAGCTGCATGTGGAGCGTGCGCTCGATGTGATGCGCACAACGCCGCACGCCGTTGTCCACGTGCGGCCCATCACCTGCGGCGCTCCGTCGGATGGCTACATGCGCCGCACGCTAGTGGGCTGCCGCTACTTCGTGATGGACGAACTGACGCTGGATGGCCTGGCTAAGGCTGCGATTGGCGAGGTCACTCCGGCAAGCTGTCAGAT
>JAJPIU010000045.1 GCA_021324535.1 Pseudomonadota bacterium | reverse complement strand
CCCTCCCGGGCGGCGTCGCACGCTGATCTGTTGCTTGCGCCCTGCTCCATTCGAGAGGGCTGCGGCGGACTCGAATCACGTCTTGAACCAGCTCTGATGGTATCGATATTGAGTCCCTAACAGGCTCTATCCCCCTGGCCCCTTTCCCCCGTGGGAAGAGTAGAATCGCTGCGTGATTGTTGTTAAGCAAGTGGTTTTTGTGGCATAGTATGCTATGGCCAGTTTTCATGTGGCATGTAACATGCTACTTGCGTTTACAACCACAACCAAACAAGTTACACGCGCAGGGTGTGGGATGTAGGGGTAGGTAGTTTTCGTGTATGTGTTCTGTGCGCCGTGTGCGGAACGTCTTTGAGTAGGTAGTGTAGCCATCCCAGGCAATATGAAGCGCGGAGAGAAGCGCGCTCTGGGGGGAAGTCTGCGCACAACAAGCGGCGTTCCGGCGTGTGACCGGGCGTTGTCTGGCGTTGAGCAGAGAGAAGGAGAGAAAGCGTGAATCGGGCGCAAATCATTGGCATCGCAGTGGGTGTGACAGTTGGTCTGACGGGCGTGGCGGTTGGCGTTGCCCTGGCGCGCAAAGAGGGGCGCGACGCCGCCCGCCGCTGGCTCGAACAGTCCGGTGAGCTGCGGGATCGCAGCGCGAAGGCGGCGAAGACGCTGGCGGATCAGGCGCGTCGCGTAAGCAACCAGGTCGCCAAGACGGCAGTCGAGCAGTATCAGACACAGGCTCCGCGCGTGCAGGAGCGCATCAACGGCTTGCTATCGCAGGCTCCTGCGGCGGCGGACGCCCTCAACAGCGCGCTCAGCCGCACCGGGCTGAACGGCAAGGCAGCGTTGCCTTCCGGCGCAGCGAACGACTAATTCCAGCGCGACAAACGACGCTCACGACAAACAACAACTAACAACGACTAACAACGATAAACCAGCGAAAGCTCTCAGGGCGGGCGAGCCTCTTCCAGGTTCGCCCGCCTTCTGTTATACTCTTGGCATGCGCGAGCATTCGCTCATCCTTTCGTCTCAGCCAAAGGTTGGAAGAAGGTGAGTATACAACCGTCGCACAACACAGCCAACAAAGGAGCAGGCGCCACATGCCAAAGTTTGTCCCATTCGCCAGCAATTATATCAATCGGTCGAATAGCCTGGGCTTTCAGTGGGAGTTCTATTGCTTTCGCTGTGGCAATGGCTACATGAGTACCTTTCAGCCACTCAGCAACGTGGCCGCCGAGGCGGGCGGCGTCGTGGCGCGACGTGGCGCTGCCCACATCCCCATCTTTGGCGGGCTGATTGGCGAGATGGCGTCGGATGCGATGAGCGACAAGGCCAAAGATGCCGCGCTCGACAACGCCATTCGTGAGGTGTATCCGCTGTTCGCGCAGTGCCCACGATGCGGGCGTTGGCGTTGCCGGGCGCACTGCTGGAACGCCGACGCCGGGCTGTGCATAGATTGCGCGCCCTATGCCGCCGCGAACCCATCCGCCGCGCGCCCGATGATCCCGGCGCCTGTGGCTGCCCCAATGGCTTCGGCGGCGCCCATCCAGCCCTATGCGCCTTCCCAGCCCTATGGCGTAGCGACCGGCATGCCGGCGGCTCCCCAATCTTACGCGCCCCAGGCAGCTCCGCCTGCGCCCGGCTATGGCTATCCCGCTCCCTATTCGACGCCCTATATGCCCGGCATGGCGCCACAGCCATCCTACCCTGCGTATCCACCGCAGCCAATGGCGCAGCCGCATACGAGCGGCAAAGCGATTGCTGCTTTTGTCCTTTCGCTGGTCAGCCTGATCATCCCATTTGGGCCTATCATCTCCCTGTTGTTGGGGTATAGCGCACTGGGTGACATCAAGAGATCATATGGTTCGCTGTCAGGAAGTGGACTGGCGCTGGCCGCCGTCATCATCAGTTGGGTTGTCCTGGCGTTCCAACTCCTTGAAACGGCGTTGTTCATTTTCAACCTGATCATGCTCTCCAACGCGCCGCATTAGGTAGAGACCAACACAGGATTGCGGGTATGCTATACTCTCACCAGGATACCCAAACTTACCCAAAACCTGAGGGGCCTCTCCTTATGTCGCGTTTGCCAGCCGTGCGCGATGGCGCGCTTTTCATAACACCAGATGCGCCGCCCATCCAGCTTGGCTCGCCCGAATGGGAGGCATGGCTGGTTGGGGCGCGCTCGTTTACCTTCGCCTGCGTGGCCGGAACCTTCACCGCACGCCATGAGGAACGCGCCGGGCGCTCATTCTGGTATGCCTATCGCCAGCGCGCAGGCGTCTTGCGCAAGGTCTATCTTGGCCGCGCGGCAGACCTCACGCAGCAACGTCTGGAACAGGCGGCGCACACACTGGCGCAGCAGCTCGATGAGCAGCCCCAGCGCACTCTCTCTACAGAGATGGCGGCCTGGGAGACGCCCCTGATCGCCACAAAGATCACCATCCCACAATCCGGCCTGGCGCTGATCGAGCGCCCACCGGTCACCGAACGGCTGCTTATAGAGGTCGAGCGGCCATGCGCGCTCATCACCGCGCCCGCAGGCTCCGGCAAAACAACGCTGGTCATCCAGGCATGCGAGGCGCTTCGTGCGCGTGGCTGGCGGATTGCCTGGGTCTCGCTCGAAGCGACTGAGCGCGATCCCGTCCGCTTCTGGGCATACGCGCTGGCTGCTTTGGAGGGCGCGCAACCAGGGGCAGGCGCCAGCGCGCAACGGTTGTTGCTCGGCATGCGCCCAAAGCCAATCGAGCAGGCGCTCACGGCGCTGGTGAATGCCCTGGCAGGCGCAGGGGCGCCCATTGCGCTGGTGCTGGACGACTATCATCAGGCCGCCTCGTCAGCCAACGATCGGGGCCTCACGTTTCTCATCGAGCATGCCCCCAGGGCACTTCACCTGCTCATCACGGCGCGCGATGAGCCTGCGCTTCCGCTTTCCCGCCTCCGCGCACAGGGGCGCCTCGCCGAATTGCACGCCGCCGATCTACGCTTCTCGCTGGCCGACGCCGAGCGGTTTCTCAGCCAGACTATGCGCCTGACGCTCCCTCCGGCGCAACTCAACGAACTTGCCAGGGGCGCTGAGGGCTGGGTCGCGGGATTACAGCTTGCCGCGCTCTCCTTGCGCGAGCAAAGCGCCA
Source organism: Pseudomonadota bacterium (assembly GCA_021324535.1). GTDB lineage: Bacteria > Chloroflexota > Ktedonobacteria > Ktedonobacterales > JADMIN01 > JAJPIU01. Next base: position 60,233 of record JAJPIU010000045.1, on the reverse strand, counting down.
CCTTACCATCGCACGAGGCGGCTGACACGGCTTCCAGCGCGCTTACTACAGCGCCGCGCTACGTCGCCGAGTATCTCATTGACGAGGCGCTCAGCCACCAGCCTAAGGATGTGCAGGCGTTTCTCTTGCAGACGTCCATGCTTGACCGGCTGTGCGGCCCGCTTTGCGACGCCGTGACCGGGGGAACCGACGGCGCCGAGATGCTGGCGCGGCTGACCCAGAAGCAACTCTTCATCATCCCGCTCGATCCGGCGCGCACATGGTATCGCTATCATCAGTTGTTCGCCGGAGCGTTGCGTGAGCGGCTGGCGCGCACGGAGCCGGAGACGCTACGCCAGTGTCACCTGCGGGCGGCGGCCTGGCTGGAAGCGCATGACCTGACCGGCGAGGCGATTTCTCACTTGCTGGCCGCCAAGGCGTTCGGCGACGCAGCGCGGCTAATCGAGCACGAGGGTGAGCGTTTGATGCTGCGCGGCGAGACGGTGGGGCTGGCCGCATGGGCGCAGGCGCTCCCCCGCGCGGCATTGCTTGCACATCCGCACCTGTGTGTGCTGTATGCACTCTGCTTGTTGCTACAAGGCGAGGCGAACGAGGCTATCGGCTGGCTCGAGACGCTGCGTGAGATAGAAACGTCTCCAGAGATTCTTGGCGAGGCCGAAGTGGTGCGCGCCATTCTCACCTTGATTTCCGGTGACTTTTTCCAGGGACTTGCGCTGGCGCGTGAGGCGGCTATGCAATTGCCGCCGACCAGCCATCTGCTACGTGGCCTGGCGCTCTGGATCGCCAAAGGCATCGGTGTACTCGATAGCGATAACCTTGCCGAGGTCGTCGGCGATCTCGAGGGCATTGCCGACGAATGTTTGCGTGTTGGGAATGTGCTCGTCGGGTTTATGGCGCTGGCGACCAAAGGCGCCCTCGAAATCTATCAAGGGCGGCTCCATCAGGCGGCGCGTAGCTGCCGCGAGGCGCTCCACCTGGCGCCGCGTGTCAATGGGCAGGAGCTTCCCATCGCCGCGCTGGCGCACTGCGCGCTTGGCGACGTTCTGCGGGAATGGAACGATCTCGAAGGGGCGCGTGATGAGATACAGTGCGCGCTTACCGACGACACTGCGATAATCAACGTGGAGTTTCTCATGGACGGCCTGATCTCGCTGATGCTGATTGACGCCGAACGCGGAGATTTCAGTGGTTCGTTGGCCACCTATGAAGAGGTTCGCCGCTACATTCACGCCAGCCAGCTTTCCGTATGGGATAGCTCCCAGGCGGAGTGTATGCGAGCGCGTGTGTTGATCATGCAGGGGCGGATCGTTGAAGCAGCGCATTGGGCAGAGGATGTACGACGAAGACGCCGGACGCAGAACGACACGAGTGCGGTGGCGCTACTCTTTGAGGTGGAAGACCTGACCCTGGCGCGTGTCTCGCTTGCCCAGGGGCGCGCTGACGCGGCGATTGTCTCGCTCACGGCTCTCTCCGAGCAGGCAACGCGCGGAGGCCGCATACGCGATACGTTGGAGGCGGAAATACTGTTGGCGCTTGCTCATGATACGAAGGATGAACATGAGGCGGCGCTTGCTCATCTTGATACTGCGCTTGCCATCGCCGCGCCCGAAGGCTTTACGCGCATCTTCCTCGATGCAGGCGAGCCGCTGGCCGCCTTGCTGGCGCGCTATGTCGCCAGTCGCCCGCAGACACACGAACGCTCCTATGCGCAGACGCTGCTGGCTGCGTTTGGCCGCGCCGCCATACCTGAGGAGGATACGTTGGCGGAGGCGCTTTCCGCACGCGAGATCGAGGTGCTACGTCTGCTGGCGAAGGGGCGCTCGAACGAGGCGATTGCCCGCGAACTGGTGCTGGCGCTCAGCACGGTGAAATGGCATGTCGTGCATATCTACCGTAAGCTGGGTGTGAACGGGCGCATACAGGCAGTTGTCCGCGCACGCGAACTGTCGCTTATCGCGTAACCCGTGATTTTACCATCCCAAAAACCATCCTAAAGGATGGTGAAATGTCGCCACGCGGGGCATACCCTTTCCCTGGAACCGAAAAAAACCACATCACACCGGTTCAGGAAAGGAAGTATCTCCCATGAAAGCCTTACAGACCAATCGCTACCTTGTCGCGGTGGTAGCCGCGCTTGGGCTGATCCCTATCGTCCTCGACTCCACCATCGTTACCGTCGTCCTCACCCCCATCCGCACGGAACTCAACACGGATGTGAGCACGGCGCAATGGATTGTTACAGGATTCATCCTGGCGAACGCCGCCGTGGTCGCCATTGGCGGCTACCTGGCGAATCTCTTCGGGCGGAAACGCATGTTCGTGTTCGGCGTGACGCTCTTTACGCTTGGCTCAATGCTGTGCGGCATTTCCCCTAGCATCGGCTGGCTGATCGTGTTTCGTGTGATCCAGGGTATTGGCGGCGGCCTCGTCTTCCCCATCGGGCCTGCGCTCGCGTTCGACGCTTTCCCCAAAGAGGAGCGCGCCAGGGCCAGCGCGCTGGTCGGCATTCCTATCCTGCTGGCGCCTATCTTTGGCCCCATCGCGGGCGGTTATCTCAACGATGCCTTTGGCTGGCACAGCATCTTCTTTATCAACCTGCCGGTTGGGATCATCGCTGTGCTTGCGGCGTTGCTTGTCATCCCGCCAGATACCTCCAGCCGGGCAGGCGCCAGCCGCTTCGATTACGTTGGCCTGGCGCTCTCCACCGCTGGCGTGATCGCGGTCATCTATGGGCTGTCGCTCGTTACCCAACGCGATCCCAATACGGTTACGGCGGCGAATCCCAACGGCTCACTCTACGGCTGGGGCTACTGGCTGGTCTGGGTGTTGTTGGCTGTCGGCGGGGTCTTGCTGAGCGCCTTCGCCGCCTATGAGTTGCGCGTCAGCCATGACCCCGCGCTCGACCTGAGGCAGCTTGGCCGCTATGACTTCCTGATGAGCGGACTGATCGCCTGGGCGTCGGCGTTGATCGGCTATGGATTGCTGGTGCTGCTGCCAATTTACTTTGAGGCAGTGCATTTTCCTGCGCTCTCCGCGCTGGATACCGCGATTGCGCTGATCCCCTTTGGTGTGGGCAGCCTGGCGGGCACTGTGGCGGCAGCAGCGCTCTATCGCGCGCTTGGCCCACGCTGGGTGACGGCTCTCGGCGCGGCGCTTTCGGGGCTGAGCGCGTGGATGCTTGCGCAGGCGATCCATCCGACGGCGAACGCCAGCCAGTTGCTCATGGCGGCGCAAGGCCACGGCTCCATCGCGGCCATCGCCGGGCCGGATGATCTGCGCTGGGGGTTGTTCTTTGTCGGGCTGAGCTTCACCTTCATCAACATCCCGATCCAGACACTGGCGCTGGAAGCCTTGAAGGGCGAGACGCTCGCCAAAGCCTCGTCACTGTGGCTGACGCTGAAGCTGTTGTTCTCCTCGGTGGGCGTCGCGGTGATCACGACGATTTTTGTGGATCGCACCCAAAGCAGGGCGACCGATCTCGTCAACCAGCTTCGTTCGCTGGCGCATGGATCAGGAATCAGCCCAACCGATCCTCGTGTGCTGCAAGCGTTGCATGCCATCGAGGCGCAGATCGCCGTGCAGGCCGGAACCTGGGCCATCCAGAGCATCTTCTGGCTGATCTTCTTTGGCTCGTTTGTGCTCCTGGCGCTGGCATTGGCGTTGCCAGGGCGGCGCCGCAAGCTGGCCGAGAGCGCCAGCGCCAATAAGCAGAGCAAGGACGAACCGGAGCCTGTGGCGGCGCTCTAAATCATGCACAGACTATCGCTTGGTTACCGCTTAGCTATCGCTTAGCTATCGCTTGACGCCCTCGGCTTCAAGAATACGTTCGACCGTCTGGGCAAGCCCCTCGCCAACGGCGTCGGGGAGCCTGACCAGGGGATCGAAGAGCAGGCCGACCCGAACGACATATGCGGCAGCGGCCCCCACCCGCTGCGCGCCCGCAATATCCCAGGCGTGCGCGCTCACCAGCCGAAGGGCGTCAATCTTCACACCCAGCCGCTCCGCCGCCAGATGATATGGCTCAGGCGCGGGCTTGAGTCGCTTTACCTCGTCGGCGGAAAGGATTATCTCAAAGAAGCCGCGCAGTCCCGCATGCTTCAATTGATCATCGAGCAGATCAAGTGGCGCATTGGAGAGCGCCGCCAGACGTATCCCTGCGTCTCGCAGACGCTGGAGGGCGCCCTGGGCATCCGTGTGGGCAGGTAAGCGCCGCCACTGGCTCAGGATAGCCTGCCGCTCATCGGATGAGAGCGTCACATCCTCGCGCGCGGAGACCACTTCGAGCGCAGCGTCAGCGATACGAAGGAGATTGTCGTAATGGCCAGTGATGGTTCCCACAAACGCGCTCTGCAACACCTGGGCAAACCACGCGCGGCGAACGGCGTCGGGTGTTCCAAAGGATACCTCAAACGCGCTATCGAGGCCGCGCATATCGAGCAGCGTCTCCTGTACGTCAAACACACAAACTCGTGGCATCGTCTGTCCCCCTTTGTCCTCTGGCGTCCACCAATTCGCTAATCGAGCGATCTGATACACTTGCAAGCATGCGCCATCCGCTGTGTGCGCCGCCTATGGCATGCTATGCTATACGTTGCCATATTTGGGGCGCCTCCGCGCAAGCGCAAGGCCGGAGCGAACCAGACGCCACGCACATCCCCTGAAGGAGCCAGCATGTGAAAAACGAACATACCCCATCAGCTACCCATCGCAAAAAGCGTCAACCACTCCATCGCGGGGCCGAAAGCGCAATCCCGTTTGAGCAATGGGACGCCGCTCGCATCATCGCGCTCCGCAAGCGCCTCGGCTGGACTCAGCGCGAGATGGCTGAGCGGTTTCACATGCGCCAACAGACCATTAGCGAATGGGAGACGGGAAAATATACGCCGACCAATCATAGCTGTGTCCTGCTGACGGCGCTTGCCCGGCGCTATCAGTTTTCCGACTGAGCGCGCTCACCGTAAGGCTCAACGCCTGCCAGAACGTTATGCGCCGTTGTGGCCCGCACGCAGGCGGCGCGAGAGCATGGCGGTACGCAGGTTGAGCTTGCAGAAGGGATCGCTCAGGTCAACCTCGCAGATCTCTTCGATGCGGCGCAGGCGATATTTCAGTGTGTGGCGATGGACGATCAGACGTTCCGCCGCGCGCACCCCATTGCCATCGCACTCCAGGAAGACTTCGAGCGTGTGCAACAGGTCGGCGTCGCGGGCGCGGTCGCTCTCGGCCAGCCGCTGCAACCGCCGCGCATACGAGTTTTCGGCGAAGGCATCGGGCGGCAGCGCGTTGAGCCAATGCAGCAGGCCAAGCTCGTCAAAGTGAGCGACCTGGCGCTTGGCGCCCAGCGCAGGCAAGAGCGCCAACGCTTCCAGCGCCTCGTCGTAGGCGCGGCGCAGCGAACCGGCGCCATCATGCAGGGCGCTCGCGCCAATGCGAATGGGCGACGGGAAGAAACGCGCCTCCGCCAACAGGCGTTTGCAATACTCGTCAATTCCCTCGGCGCGGCTACATTCCACGATAAGCGTGACACGCCCGGCGCGTTCGCCCACCACAGCGACGCCGCCCGCCCGCCGTGCGCTGTTGCGCGCCGCCGTCTCGATGGTAGCCAGTTCATTTTCGTGGGGGTCTACCACCATCACCGCATGTGGCGCCTCCATACGCAGCCGGAAGCGCGCGGCCTCCTCGCGAAGGGTGTTATCAATCCGCACGTCTTCGGAAAGCAGTCGGCTGATCACCCGGCTCTCGGCGCGTTCTTCGGCCTGATGGGCGGTCTGATCGCGGAAGAGGATCAGCGCGGCGACGGTGGCAGCATGCTCGATGGCATGGAAATCGAGCGGCTCGAGATCGCGCCCGCTGGCGATGACCCAGACATAGCCGTAGATCGTGCGAGCGACGACGATGGGCGCCAGAATGCGCGCCAGCGTCATCCCCAGGGCGCGCGTCTGTTCATCTGGATCGATGCGCACGGGCGCGAGGGTTGTGCGCGCCTTCACCAGCGCGCCGGTCCGCCGCAGATAATCAAGCAGGGGAGTCGAGCTACGCCCTGATTTCATGGAAACCCGCCGGGTCTCGTCAATCTCGCTGTCGGCGTTGGTGGCGATAGCCAACACGCCAAACGAGATGTCATCCATCTCGACCGGGCGGTTCAACAGCTTGCATAGCTCGCTTGCCACATCTTGCAGCGACCCGCCATCCAGCACAACGCGGGTCAGCGTGCGGTGGATCTCAAGCGATTGCTTGTAGAGTTCATACTGATCGTTGATGATGCGCTCGGAGACCGCCCGCACCACATCCTCGAAGCGCACATCCCAGGGAAGCTCGATCAGCGGAAAGTCGGCCTCGTTGGCGGCCTGCCGCATTGCTTCCGGGGCATGGCTCACGTAGTCGCTGCCAATGGCAATCACCATGCCCGCCAGCCCCTTTGCCGCCAGCGCCGCACAGAGTTCGCTCTGGGCGAGGGGGTCATCACGATAGCCATAGAGCGTGGTCAGCAACAACTCGCCCTCGCGCACCCATTCGTTCGCCTTGGGAATATCCACCGGATGCGCCCAACGTACTTCGCGGTCGAGACCGGCCTCCCCTGCGACAACACAGGCGCCCGCAAAAATATCCATTGCCAAAACTTGCCGTACCGTGAGCATGAGGTACTCCTGCGTTTCCTGTGTCTAGGCAGCATAATCAGGGTAGACGCCATTGCATACCCCGTGATCATAGCTTTTGCCTAGCGTACCATGCTCTGGGCGTCTACGCAAGCGGTATGTTTTCACTTGCCACCCCTGGCGCCTTTGACCTATGAGGCAAGCGTCTCGGGCGCATTCGCCGCTTCTGGCTTCTTCGCCAGGCCGGTGTGAAGGAGGCGCCTTGCCCCGCGTCGCCCCCACTCTGAGACAGTTCCTGCGCAGTTACGCCCGATGCTCCGCCAACTGACCCCATGCGCCAGCGCAATCCCTGCGAGCGCCTGCGCCGCCGCCTGTGGTTCATTCAGCAGCAAATAGCGCGCTTCCCATTTCGGCTGAAACTTTGCCTTGAAGGCATAGAGCGAACGATAGTCTTTGAGGAGCAATCCCCGCCGATGGAGCGCCACAGCGCTCCTTTCGATGAGCGTGATGAGATGTGTGGCCGCATCATGTGCGCCAGTGGAAACCGCCAGCTCCATCGTGTCGGCGTCGTCGGGGGTGCCCGCCAGCCCGGCCAGCGGAGCCAGCCCAAGCGACATATGCGCGTAGCCGTGCGCCTTCGCCCAGGCAAACCCCTCAGTCAGCATCAGTTCCATCACACCCGGAGGCGCCAGTTCGCCACGGCGCATCACATCAAGCGCCCACCCATTCGCGGCGTAGAGGGGTGTCCAGGTGAGAAACGATAGCACGCGCCCATCCGCGCCACGCGCGACCACCGTCAGCAGATCGGGCGACCAATCTTCGGGGAAGCGTCCCATGCTGAAGCGAAGCTGTCGCTGCGCCTGCCGTTCGCTCAACCACTGCGCCGAAACCTCGTTCATCCCTGCGAACACCTCTGCGGGAATCGAGACGCCCTGCCAGCAATCCACAGTGGCTCCGGCGCGCCGTGCGCGTGCGACCATATGGCGCACTGGCGCGCCGATCTTTCCAGCGGGAGTGAAGCAATCCAATGAGACAATCGCCTCCTCGCCCAGTTTGAATGCCATCATCCCCTGCGCTGTGGCGATGCGCTTGCACTCTTCGCTTGCCTGATAGATAGCCACCGTCCAATCCTGACGGCGGCAGTAGCGCGTAAAAGCGGCCAGCAGCGCGACGTGTTCCTCTAGCGGGCCAATAGGATCGCCCAACATCACGGCAACCCCCTGGATGACCCGATATGCCAAATAGCTCGATCCGGTGGACGACCAAAAGAGCGTTTTATCGGCGGTCAGTGTAAAATAGGTCATCGTCTGTCGCCCGCATTGCTCTGCCACCTGGCGCGCCCTGGCGAGCAGCGCATGCCGGGCGGCGCGGCGGTCACGTCGGGCGAGCGCGGGGCGCAAAATTGCAAGCAATCCATAGCCGAGCGCGCAAAACGCGACCACATGCAAGGCAATCACCCACGGGCGCGCCAGATCATCTATATCGCCAAATAGTCGCCAGCGCGCCAGCAAGTGGAGGCTTGTCGAACTGATGATCAGCAGCAGGCCAAGCCCCAGAAAGAGATAGCCGCGTGCGGCGATCTGCGGATCGCTACGGGTGGAAAAGAGTGGGGCCAGCAGCAGCAGCGCCAGGCATAGCGCCAGCAAGAGCAAGAACGACGCCCACGGCTCATGCTGAGCAATGGCGCCCCAGAGCGCGATCCCAAGCAGGGTAAGTGTCAGCCACCAGGCATGGCGCTTGCCGCGCCCCAGGCTGCGCGCCATTGCCACCAGCATAAACGCGAAGGTGAGCGCCACCTCGCGTCCCAGGCCAATCCCATCAATTTCACTGATGACATCGGTGATCGGCGCGTTCGCCCAGGGAACCCGCAGGAACGCGGCGCTGATCTCAGCGCCGGCAATCAGCACAACCGCCCCTGCTATCGTCCAACGCAGCGCCATCGCATAGGGCGCCCACCATGAGCGGAAGGCCAGCGCCGCAGTGTGTTGATTTTCTTGTACGTCTTGTATCTCAGATATGTCAGGCGGGACATGTTTTATCTTTATCATGATGATATGTTCTCCTTTATCCTCATTGGGTTTGCGCCATCCCATCAATCTATAACGGCCATTCCTAGGCCAATGTTCTGTGGGTACTTCCGGTACTTCTCGATTGCGCAAAGATCAGGCGCCTCACAACCCGCCGCCCAATTGGCCCGCCACGTTGACAAGTCCTACCCGATCAGCCGACACTATACGATGAGAATGCGCAACAAAAGAATCAACTTCCATCACGTTTCACCCACCCCCACAAGTATGGGGAGGAACAATAGAGGCAAACAGTTATCGCCGTGGAGAATCCCCTTCACGGCCAGAAGGAATGTCTACCGTATGGGAACACGCAGAGGGCCACATATTCCCGGCCAACCAAACCAAGCGTATCAAGCCAACCAACCGGATAAGGAGAACCAGCCAACACAGACGCAACGCGGCCAAAGGGCGCCAGCCAGCCGCCCCATCCCCGCGACACGCGCAAAAAGCACACAGGCGTCTCAGCCAATCCGCTTCACGCCACTGGGCGGCCTGGGCGAGATCGGCAAAAACATGATGGCGATCGAGTACGGCGAGGACATCGTGATCGTTGACGGGGGCCTGATGTTCCCCGACGAGGAGATGCTGGGCGTTGACCTGGTGATCCCCGATGTCACCTACCTCGCCGATAAGCTCGACCGCATCCGAGGTTTTTTCATTACCCACGGCCATGAGGATCACATTGGCGCGCTGCCCTATCTGCTGCCGCAGTTGGGCTATCCTCCCGTCTACGCCACCAAGCTGACCCTGGGACTGATAGCCGTTAAGCTGCGTGAGCGCCGCGTGCTCGATCACGCCACCCTGCGCGAGGTGACGCCGGGAGAGACAATCAATGCAGGGGCGTGCGCCGTCAGCTTCCTGCGCATCAACCACAGCATCCCCGACGCTGTGGCGGTTGTCATCCGCACACCAGCCGGAAACGTCGTCCATACCGGCGACTACAAATTTGACTTCACGCCTGTGGATGGTCTGCACGCCGATATTGGCGGCCTCGCGCAGCTTGGACATGAGGGCGTGCTTGTCCTCTGCGGCGACTCCACCCGTGTAGATAGCCCTGGCTATACCCCCTCTGAGCAGGTGATCAGCCAGACGTTTGACGAGATCATCAGCCACAGCCAGGGGCGCGTGATCATCGCCACTTTTGCCTCGCTCATCTCGCGCGTGCAGCAGATTGTTGACATCGCTGTGCGCTACGGGCGACAGGTGGCGCTGGTGGGCCGCTCGATGGTCAACAACGTGCAGATGGCGATTGAACTGGGCTATCTCAACGTTCCGGTCGGTGTGCTGATCTCGGCTGACGATATTGCCAAGACACCTGCGCACAAGTTGATCATTATCTGTACGGGCAGCCAGGGCGAACCAACCTCCGCGCTCACGAAGATCGCCAACGGCGACCACTGGCTGGTGCAGATTCAGCCGGGCGATACCGTCGTGCTGAGTTCCACGCCCATCGTCGGCAACGAGCGCGCTGTCTCGCGCAATGTAGATAACCTGATGCGCCAGGGCGCCAATGTGCTTTACCAGGGGTTGGCCCAGGTGCATGTCTCCGGCCACGCCAGCCGCGAAGAGATCAAGCTGATGCTGGCGCTCGTGCGTCCCCGCTATGTGATTCCGGTACATGGGGAGTACCGCATGCTGGCGCACCATGCAAACGTCGCAGTGAGCATGGGTGTCCCACGCGAGAACGTCGTCGTCGCGCAGGATGGCGACATCATCGAGGCGTCGGCTGAGGGCGGTATCAAGATTGTGGATCACGCGCCGTGCGGCAATGTGTATGTGGATGGCACAGGCGTTGGCGATGTGGGGCAGATCGTGCTGCGTGACCGGCGCGTGCTCTCCAGTGACGGTGTGATCGTCGTGGTGCTGACGGTGGACGCCGAGACGGGCGAACCGCTGGCCGGGCCAGACATCATCTCGCGCGGCTTCGTTTACGAACGGGAATCTGAGGCGCTGATGGAGGCGGCGCGCGCACGGGTGAGCCAGGCGTTCATGAAGCATAGCCAGGCGCCCGGCCATACCGCCGACTGGAACTACCTGAAGAACAAGATACGCGATACACTCAGCGATTTCATCTACGAACAAAACCGCCGTCGCCCGATGATCCTGCCTCTGGTGGTCGAGGTGTAGGCTGCGGGGGCGCTTGACAATTGTCTCAATAGTGCAATAGAGTTGTGGCTGTGATCTATCTTGCTCACAGCCACAAGGAGGATACTATGTACAATGAGCAGCAGGTGATGGCTGGCGGCATGCCGGAAGATGCTACAGCAGCCGAACGTGAGGCGCTTGAGCGAGAGTGGGACGACCTGGATCGTGAGCGCGACGAATTGATAGCTGAGTGGAAAGAACTGTATCGCCAACAAGGGCAAGACCCCGAATACGTTCATTTGGATTGGGATGCGGTCTTCTGTCTTGCTTGACGTTTGCCCTTGCTCTGTCTTATAGTACATTGCTGGGGCAAACATACGTTTCCTCGCCGGAGTGTTGTCTCGCTACGTCGGGCCGCCTCCCCGCGCCGGTTGGCAGATGTGATATGCAATCGCCGACCCCAAATGTAGACATGCGCGGGATAGGGAGTTCGACGCACAGAAAGTGGCATTGTATGGACGCTGATGGGAGTAGCAGCGGCTTAGGCCGCACGCATCCCACCCCTGCGGAGCGCCGCGCTGAGCGTGTGGTGTTCTCGCTCGCCATTCTTTCCACCGTCTGCCCTCAGCCGATGCGCAATCCGGCGACCCTGCGGACAGGCGGCAGTTGACGACGCACGCCTATCCTCTCCAGACCATTTGCGTCCTGGGAGCGCGTCTGGCGTCTGCGTCGCGTTGAGGCGCCGTGCCAATCGTCTCGCCTATGAGACTACATGAGCACGCACCCCGTTCCTGGCCCTCGCTGGCCGAGAAAGAGACGCCGATGTTCGGACCCCACCTGATGATTGACGGCTCCCGGTGCGATACCCGCAAGCTGGCGGATCGCAACATCGTCGAGCAAGTCTTGAATGACTATCCCACCGCCATTGGCATGACCAAGATCGGCGGCCCCTATATGTTTGAGTACCAGGCGCCCGACCCTGCCTATTCGGGTGTCTCGGGTCTGGTGGTGATTGCCGAGAGCCATATCGCTATCCACACCTTCCCAGAGCTTGACTACTTCACGCTCGACATCTTCTCCTGCAAGAACTTCGACCACGAGTTAGCCATCGCCTATATCCGCGACGCCTTCTCAGTTGGCGAGATGGATCGTATCCTCTTGCAGCGCGGCCTCTCGTTCAAGGGGCCACACCACGGACGCCTGGGCGCCACAGACGAACTGATCGCCGCTGCTGAGGCGCGGCTGGCCGCTGGAATCGTAAGCAATGAGCCTGCCCTGCCAGACGCGCCCACCACCCCATCAACGCCAGCCACCGATTCGCAGATTGCGGGCGGGCGTATGCTCTGGCCGCAATACGGTGTTACACCCGATATAGGCACATACGGCGCTGACGCGCTCAGCGCCCGCGCTGGCGCAACGATTCACAGGCTCTCGCCAGCCGGATCCCACAAGCTGCCCGATGGGCGTGTCTTGCCCGTATGCGAGCCTGTGCAGATCAATCCCACCGCCTCGATCAGTGGACTGCTGGATAAGTTGAGCGCCAGCGGCGGCCAGGGGCGCACACTTGGTCAATCATTGGCGCAGTGGGAGCGCGCCGCCCGCGATGAGCGAACCGTCATCGCGCTGACGCTGGCCGCGCCTGTCATCGCCGATGGCCTACGCGAGACGCTGGTGTATGCCATCGAGCATGGCTTTGTGGATATGCTGATCGCCAGCGCCGACGACCTCTTCGCCGATCTCTACGAGGCGCTCGGGCACGCGCATCTTGCCGATGAGGCAAGCGCTCTGAGCCAGATGACCGATGAGGGACGCGCCCGCACACGCGCCTACCTTGCCGACGAGTTGGCCGCGCTGGCGGATGAACAGGGGGCCGAAGCACTGACGGGCGCCGCGCTGTGGCGACGGCTGGGCGAGCGGCTGACCACTCAAGTGCCGCGCAAGGGCGTGTTGCAGGCTGCGGCGCAGAAAGGAATCGCCATCTTCACGCCCGATCTGCCCGTCAGCCTGATTGGCCGTGAACTGCTGGCGGCTCAGGCGCGGGGCAAACGACTCACGCTCGACGCGACCGGCGATATGCTGGCGCTGGCGGAACTGCTGCAAACTCGATCAGAGGTAGCACAGATTTCGGGCGCCGACGGGCTGGCGAGCGACTTCCTGCGGCAAGGGATGGCGCTTACAGATAAGACTGATACGCCCCCCATTACTGTTCCCGCCGACGCCTCGCTTGCACTGCCGTTGCTGGTGACGGGGTTGGCGCAACGGTTGCCCACACCACGCCAGACCCTGCGCTGGCAGGCCGCCTCTACTCGATCCGTGAAGGAGCCGAAACGCCAGAGACGCGAGGCGACACTGGCTGGCGTACACTAGCGGAGCCCTACCCCATCGTCCCTTCATTAGCCCTCTTCCCGTGTGGGGAAGGGGGAGACGGAAGACCTGACGCCTTCCTCACACAGGAAAGGGGAATCGTGTTTAAGGCTGAGGCGCCAGGCGAACCGTTTGCGCGGCGTGCTGCGCCTCGGCCCAGAGCACAAACAAGATTTCCTCAACCTCCTCACGTGACCGCCAGAGGGCATGGCGTAAGCGCCGGGCCTCGGCGGGAGGTATCGCACGCAAATACTGCACAGAGGTCGCGATTGCTTCAGCGCTTTCTGGGCGTTGCTGAGAATCATACTGGCCAAACAGATATGTCATCTCACCTGGCGCATAGCAAACGCTGCCAAGCAGCCGGTTGACGGCGCGCTCCCACTCCTGCGTCGCCGCTGCTCCCACTATCAGGTCGGCCACATCCATGATGAGCGGCGTTACACGCCAGCGCAACACACTCAGGAGCTTGCTGACCTTATGATGCGTCATCTCGCTAGCCAACTCTGCCTGCTCCGGTGTCTGGACTGAACACGCGGTAAAGCGCACATAGGTCGCCTGGCATTCGGGATGATTGAGAAACCGGTCGTACGCCACCCGTATACATCCGGCGTATGCCTGACGAAGCTCCTGTCGCCGCATCGCTTGATACTCTTGCTCAGTCCGCCAGCGCGACGGCTGAAACTCCATCGGCAAGCCAGGGTAGACTACCGGCGCAACCGGCGCGGTCATCCTGATCCACCCTGTTGAACCGGCGGAAGGCCGCGCTGGCCCGGCGCTCCCAGAAGCCACGCGCGGCGCCTGATCCCCTGTCCCTGCGCCTGAATGGATGCTTTCTGCAAACGGGTAACGCGCGCTCTTGCTCCTATTCATCATGAGGCTGCTCCATAGGTGTTTGCTCCATAGGTGTTTGATACCACCCCATCTAAGCGCTGTATAGATTGTGTAGAGATCGCCATAGGTGGCTGCTCTCTATGTGATGCGGCTGTAGGATGCGGCCAAAGCCAAAAAAGCCAAGCAAGAATAGCGCCAAATCAAGCAACTGGCGCAAGCAAGCGTTGGCGATATTTCCCCGCCAAGAAAACTCCTTTGCTCCCTAAAACAGGCTGGCGCCAGAATTGCACAGTAAGCGTGACGGGCGCTGTATGCCCGGTGTGCGCCATGTTCCAGCCGTTTCATGGTGGAGACGCGCCAGAGGCGCCACCAAGCTCTTCAGGAGAGAACAACACTATGGATCAACAGGATACCCTGGGAAACCAGGGAAATATGAGTGGAGATCCCACAAGCCAATATCCGTCGTCTACGTCTTCCACGTCATCCACTGCGCTTTCGCCTGCGACACCAACACAGACGCAGCCAAGCACATCTACAAGCCCGCTGGATAATGTAGGCGACACAGTGCGTAGCGCCTTGCAACAGGCACAGCAGCGCACGCTTGAAACTGTTGATACGGCCCGCCAGCAGGCAGCCACACAGATCAACACACAGGCGCAGAAACAGCTTACCCAGGCCGGTGAGGGGCTTTCCGCCCTCTCCGACGCCGCCAGCCAGGCCAGCCAGAGCCTCCGCTCGCACCATCAGGAGACGCTTGCCGACTACCTCGACGCCGCCACAGCGCGTATCGATCAGGCATCGGACTACCTGCGCAAGAGTACCCTCAGCGATCTGGTCAAGGATACCGAGCGGCTGATCGAGCGTCAGCCCCTTGTCTTCGTCGCTGGCGCGTTTGCTCTTGGGTTACTGGGAGCGCGTTTCCTGAAGAGCACGAGCCAGGGCGATAATTCCTCCCAGGGGCAAGGGTGAGATTATGGACACGTCGAATCACTCGCTGGGCGAACTGTTCCAAACGCTGACACAGGGGATCAGCTCGCTGATCAGCCAGGAAGTGGAGTTGGCCAAACTTGAGGTCTCGCACGCCGTTTCGCGCGCCGGAACGGGCGTCACGCTGCTCTTGGCGGGAGCAATAGTCGTTGGCGGCGGTGTACTTGCTCTTGCGGTCGGGGCGATTTTGCTCATTGCGCTGGTTGTCGCCCAATGGTTGGCGGCGCTCATCGTCGGCGGCGCCACAGTGATTCTTGGCCTGATTCTGGTTCTGATTGGCGGCCAGCGACTCCGTGGCATAGGTCGCCCGCTCACCAGCGCACGGGTCAGAAAGACTATCGAGGCAAACCGCACAAAGCAAGCTCAGCGAGCCGCCAACCAGACCCAGCAGACGCTTGTCAGCGCGCCTGGCGCTTGAGGAAAGTCCTGAGAAAAGTGAGGAAGGCAGCAGTCGTATGAGCAATGACGCAACCCGCGCTGAGGAGATACGCAGTTCGATTGCGCAAACGCGGGAGCAAATGAGCGAGGCGCTCGACGCCATCCAAGAAAAGCTGCGCCCACAGGCAGTCGCTACACAGGCCCAGACGCTTGCGCAGGATATGGCTCAGAGCGCGATTGGAGCCGTGCGCGATCATGTGCATCCGCAGGCTATCGCCGAGCAGGTCTCGGAGGTCGTTCGTGAAGTGGCAAGTAGGAGTGTGAGCACAATGGCAAATAGCGCACAAGACGCCGCCAAGAATGTTGGCTCGTCGCTACTCGATAAGGCGCGCCAGAATCCAATCCCCCTGGCGTTGATTGGCCTTGGCGTGGGACTGTTCGTCGCCCAGGCGCCTCTGCGACGCGCCCAGGGCCAGGTCGCCCAGGTGGCCCAGCAGGCGCAAGGCACAGCAGGCCAGATCGCCGAACGCGCGCAAGACACGACCGGCCAACTTGTCGCTCAGGCGCAGGATGCGGCGGGGCAGGTGGTAGACCAGGCGCGCGCGCAGGCAAGCCAGCTTGGAGCACAGGTTGGGCAGCAAGCCGCCCAGGCAGGAACGTGGCTACAGGACGCCCTGCATGCGAATCCCCTGGCGGTGGGCGCAACTGCGCTGGCGGTCGGGGCCATCATCGGCCTGATGCTGCCGGAGACGCCGCAAGAACATCAACTGATGGGCAAGACACGCGACGCCCTTGTGGAACGTGTGCAGACGGCAGCGCAGGCAGGCGTCGCCGATACGCTCCAGAAGGCGCAACGGGTAGCTGAAGAAACACAGGCGGCGGCCCAGCGTGCGGCGCGTGAACAGGGCTTGCTCCCTTCGTAACCCGTACAACTCAGTTGCGCGCCTCGATGAGTGTTGGTTCTCTGCCTCTCATTTCCATGCTGTTCAGCGATGAATGAGGGGCGTTTTGTGTTGGCGCCGCGTTAGGAATAGGTATAGGGAACAGGGATAGGAAGGCCGCAATCTGCGCCTCACTTGATGAGCGACTGCCAGAGCGCCAGCGCGGCCACCAGCAGTGGCGACATCACCAGCGCTGGCAGCCAGTTCCCTACCCGCAGATCGCGCAGGTTGAGCAACTTGAGGCCAATCGCCACCAGCAGCAAGCCACCCGTCGCCACCAGTTCCGTGAGCGTCTCAGGGTTGGCGCCAAGCGCGGGAGCCAGAGCGCGCGCCAGCAGGCTGAGCGTGCCCTGGAAGAACAACACAGTCAGCGCCGAGAGCAAGACGCCCCAGCCAAGTGTCGCGCCAAAGGCCAGCGCCGCGAAGCCATCCAGCGTCGCTTTGATTGCCAGTTTTGTTGTGTCGCCGTTGAGGCCGTTGTCGAGCGCGCCAAGGATCGTCAGCGGGCCGACGCAAAACACCAGACTTGACGTGATGAACGCCTCGCCGAAACGCCCACTACGGCTGTCCGGTTTCTTCGAGCCTGTCTGCGCCTGTTCCACCTGCCCCGCGATGGAAACGTCTGCGTTCGCTTTGGTGGCGCGTGTGAGGCGGCGCTGTGCGAGGTCGCCAATATATTGCAGGCCGCGCTCGATATTGAGCGCCTCACCGATGATGACGCCCAACAGCAACGCACCCAGGAGGAGCAACGGATTTTTCGTGGTGAAGGCGTCGAGCAGGCCGATCAGCACCGTGAAAAGGCCGAGCGCGCCAAACAGCGCCTCATGAATGCGACTTGGCAGGCGGTCGCCTGCAAGTGAGCCGATGACGCCCCCGATGATCACCGTGAGCGTATTGAGCAGCGTGCCATCCACCGAGCGAAAAAAGGTGGCGAAGAGCGAAAACAAAAACGGCATGGTTCCCCCGATAGGGCTAGAATGAAAGAATCGGGCTGCTTCACTATTATGCCATACGTCTGTAAGGTCTGAGGGCAAGCAAGAGCAAGAGCAAGAGCAAGAGCAATAGGCCATTAGGCGATATTCTTGCGAGAGAGGCTGGCTGTCGTGTAGTATTCATGCACGCCGTGTGATCGCACGCATATCGCATTCATACCACACGCATGCGGCGCGATGGGAATGTCAACCGCGAGGCGCTGGTGAGCTGGTGAGAAGAACTGTGAACAACGCATATATCTGGCGCGCCACACAAGAGCGCCTGCGACAAAAGACAACAAGCGCGCAGTTTGAGACCTGGCTGCGCGGTACCCAGTTGCTTTCCCTTGCGAACGGACACGCCGTGCTTGGCGCGCCAACCACCTTCGCCAGGGAACAACTCGATACACGCTTTCGCGCGCTAATTGAATCGGCGCTGAGCGAGGTAGCTGGCGCGCGATGTACCCTCGCCATCGAGGTGCTCGGCAGCCCATCGGCGGAGGCTGCGGAATCAGACGAACCGGAGGATACACCAGGACGGGCAGGGCTGTTCGACGACATGCGCCAGCCCCCGGACGGCCCAGGATCATCAGGCGCCGGACACACAGAACGTATCGAGCGCCCGGAGAAGCGCGGCCAGCGCAGCGCTATCACTACGCCGCTTCATCGCAGGCGATCCTTCGCGCCTACGCAGGCGTCCATACAGCCATCGCAACTAACGCCCCCAATACATCCCATGCAGTCCGTGCCGTCCGTGCAGCCTGTCAATTATCAGGCGTTGGCTATACCACAATCGGCTCAGTCCGAGCCACTAACCTATCGTGGAAGAACCGGCGCGGATGGAAACGGCAAAAGCGCCAATGGCGCAAGCAACTCCGCTGATTCGATTGGCACAGGTGGCGTCTCGGCGTTGTGGGGCGCCAGCGTGCTTGCGGATGAGGCAGATGACGACGACCGCGCGCCAGTGGCGCAACCAACCGGCGGCTATGGCTATCAGCCCGGCTATGGCGGCGCGCCTGCCTCGCCTTATTCCGCCTATGGCATCGCTCCGCCACGCCTGAATGCGCGCTATACCTTCTCGACATTTATCGTCGGCAATAGCAATCGCATTGCGCATGCGGCCTCACAGGCAGTCGCCGAGGCGCCCGGCTACGCCTATAACCCCCTCTTCCTGTATGGCGGCGTGGGGCTTGGCAAGACACACCTGCTGCATGCTATTGGGCATACCGCGTTGGAGCATAATCTCGTCGTCCTCTACGTCTCATCCGAAACGTTTACCAACGAGATCGTCAACGCCATTCTCCGCCGCACCACCGAGGAGTTCCGCGCGAAGTATCGTTCGGTGGATGTGTTGCTAGTGGATGACATTCAGTTCATTGCGGGCAAAGACTCAACCGAAGAAGAGTTTTTCCATACGTTCAACAGCCTGCACGAGGCCAACAAGCAGATCGTGATTTGCAGCGACCGCCCGCCGAAAGCCATCGTCAGCCTGGAAGACCGGCTACGTTCGCGCTTCGAGTGGGGGCTGATCGCCGACATCCAGCCGCCCGACCTGGAAACGCGCATCGCCATTCTGCGCGCCAAGATGGAGCTTTCCAACCGGCATGTACCCGACGACGTGATCTTGTATCTTGCCAGCCATGTGCAGAGCAACATTCGCGAGTTGGAGGGCAGCCTTAACCGGCTGATCGCGTATTCGACACTTCAAGGCATGCCACTCAGTGTGGAGACGGCAAAATCAGCGCTGGCAAGCCTCGCCAGCGACGGACGCCAGCGGCGCGTCAGCGTGGGCGACATCCTCGACGCGGTAGCCGACCATTACCATATCCCGCAGGAAGACCTGCGCGGCAAGCAGCGCGACAAGCATATCGTCACGCCGCGCCAGGTGGCGATGTATCTCATGCGGCAAGAGACCGACGCCTCCCTCCTGGAGATCGGGCAGGCGCTCGGCGGACGTGACCACAGCACAGTGCTGCATGGCTGTGAGAAGATCAGCCGCGAGATCAACGAAAATACCACGCTCCGCAAAGAGGTACTGGCGATCAGGCAGCGGTTGTTGGAATGATAGGCTGACATTCCTCGCTCATCTGACGGGTTTTCACTATGTTGGCGTTTCGCCTTGCGGCGCCCGGACAAACGTGCTATTTTTCGCTACAGGTAGTGGCCCAAAGACTTGTCCATCCCACACGATTTGCACGAGGAGGACACACGATGGCTGAAGAATCTTCCCCACAGCCGCCACAGGCGCCAGAAGAACAGCAACATGAACCGTCATCGGAGTCGCCTCCACTGGCGCAGCAGCCACCAGCAGCCCACATGCGCGCCGTGACCATCTCGCGCGAGTATGGCAGCGGCGGGGGCGAGATTGCGGCGCGGCTGGCAAAGCATCTCGGTTGGCAATTGATCGATCACGAGATCGTTGTGCGGGTGGCGCAGGAGCTTGGTGTCCATGAGGATGTCGTTGCTCCTCATGATGAGTATGGCGATTCGTGGCTGGTGCGCCTGTTGACAAACCTTCGTGTGATGCAGCCAGTCTTATCGGTCAACGTGCCTGCGCTGCCCGAAACCGATGCGCTGGCCTATCAAGGCGCGCTGGCGAAGGTGGTCAAGGCGGCTGTCGCTGCTGGCCAGGTGGTGATCGTTGGGCGTGGCAGCCAGGCGTTGCTGGCGGATCGGCGGGATGTCTTGCATGTGCGGATCGTGGCCCCGCTCGACAAGCGCGTGGCCTATGTGGTGGAGCGCGAAGGGCTGGATACCGCTTCAGCGCGTGAGCGAATCCAGCTAAAAGATCGCGACCGTATGCGTTACCTTGAAAACATTCATCATCGCAATCCGGCTGACGCTCACCTGTACGACCTTGTGGTAAACACCGATGTCCTGAGCCTCGATCAGACCGTTGCGCTGATTGCTCAGGCGCTTGAGTTCAAGGCGGCGCAGCTTGGCGTCCCGGCTGATCGTCTCGGCCCCGCCTCCGGTCAAGCGCGATACGCGCAGCAGCCCGGAGACTTCCACCCACCAGAAAGCCTTACGGCTGAGCCAACGCCCACCGAAGGCGCCACGTAGCGCGCACAGCTTCACAAGTAGAGAAACCGAACGCATACAGCCCCTCCTCAGCAGACTTGCCATGCTGGCGCCGATTGTGCGCCAACGGCGCAACGCGGGCGTCCTATCAACAGATAAACAGGCAAGCAGACGAGCAGGCGCCCATCTGCGGACGGTTGACTTCGCCTCCGGCAGGGGAAGTACGCAGAGGGCTATACATCGCCGTCTGCGATACTGTATGCTATAGACTATACACCACTCATGAAGGAAAGCATCGCCCTATACGACCTGCGCCAGGTTTCACCAGGAAGGCGTGGATGATGAAACAAGCCATAAACGCCAGCGGAGCATCGCTGATCCGACGAACCGAACACTCGCCAACACGCTGCTCGATCTGCGCGCACCGTCTTGGGCGCATGATCTATCAGATCGAAGATGAGTTTGCCAGCGCGCCGGGCGATCTCCCCGACGTTCCATTGGATGACGCGCCCTCGTCCGCGCTGGCTCCGCGCAAGTGGGCGCTCTGCAAAGACTGCTACGCCGCAGTCGAGCGCGAGGTGAGGCGGGCGCGCTTGCAATCGCCCCACCGCGTGCATGTGGCGATTGGCCTCATCGCCAGCGAGCGTAGCCCCAGTCTGCGGCCCCACTTTTGGGAGGAAAGCTACTGGAACATAGACAAAAACGTGGAAAAATGGCTCTGGTGGACGATCATGATCGTCGCATTCGGGCATATGGTCTTCTTTGCCATCATCATGCTCTGGCCTGCCATTGAGCAATTCTTCGCCTCGCTTTAAGCCGAGAAAACTTTCTACTCTGCTGACTTGGCCCCATCACCCACGTCGTGGTTGTGCTTCTGATGGCCGTTGGTGTGGGCTGCTTCGGCCCGCAACTGTTGTAGGGCGTCGCTGAAGCGCACGGGATACTGATCGGTGATGGTGAGCGATTGATACTGCGCGGGCAGCGCATGCAGATTGGCCTGCGCAAGCTCCCACACCTCCGAGAGCGGCGGCAGGCTGCCGGGGACAATTCTGCCCTGGCGCATCACCGGGCGCAGCAGCCGTGTGTAGCCCGTTGGCGCAGGCTCGTTCTCCAACTGGATCACATCTTCCGTCCACGTCGGACTCCGATAGACCTCTTTGCGCCCAGGCCAGGTTGTCTTCTCCGCCGCCACCTTCAGCGTCGGGCGTCCCTCGCCGCCTTCCTCCTCGACATACCAGACCTCTTTATACACCCCACCAAGCGATCCGCCTGAGACACCATGCTCACTGTTGCCCGCAGCGATGCCAAGCGCCGTACCTACGCCAAAAGCGTCTATCTCCGCGCCCGCCGCCAGCAGATCGGCGATGGAGAACTCATCGAGGTCGCCGCTGGCAAGAATGCGCGTCTGGCTCATGCCCGCCGCCGCCAGTTGTTCGCGCACATAGCGGCTGTCGGCCACCAGATCGCCGCTATCCAGCCGGACGGCGGCCAGCGTGTGGCCAAGGCGGTCTTGTGCACGCTTGGCTACCTCAATTGCCGTGAGGATCGCTCGCCGTGGATCGTAGGTATCGAGCAGCAGCGTGTAGCGGTTGAACGACTCGGCGACGGCGGTAAAGGCGTCTTCTTCGGTGGGGAACAACTGCACCAGTGCATGGGGGATGGTGCCCGTCGCTTGCAGGCGATAGTCAAATGCGGCGGCCAGCAGCGACGTACTGGAGCAGCCGCCAATGTAGGACGAGCGCGCCACCACCAGCGGATTCTGCGCCCGCCGAAAGGCAAACTCCGAGACACGCCGGTGTTGCGCCGCCCAGACGATGCGCGCGGCCTTCGTCGCCACCAGCGTCGCCAGATTGATTGCCTGCAATAGCCCGGCTTCCATCAGCAGCGCCTCGCGGAAGGGAGCCGTCACACGCAGCAGCGGCTCGTTGGGGAAGGCAATGCTACCCTCCGGCATGGCGTGTACCTCGCCAGTGAAACGAAGCGTCGCCAGTTCATCGAGAAAGGCGGGATCGTAGTCACGGATGCGCGCCAGGAAGGTCAGCTCGTCTTCGGTGTAACCAAACGACTGCACGAACTCCAGCGCAGCTTCAAGCCCGGCCACCAGCAGATATGCGCCACCAAAGGGAGCCGTGCGTGTGTAGAGATCAAACGTGGTCAGCCCGTTGCGCCCGGCCACCCAACTGACGTAGGCGGCGTCGGGATGATACATATCGGTGAAGAGTCCGCTCGATGTGCGGTTGTTTGGGGCGCGCCTGATGTGCGGACGGCGCTGCTCAGCAGGTTCTCTTATCTCCGTCATGCGCGCCTCCTACTCCGCCAGCCTGGGGAACTCGTCGGCGAAGGCGCGTAGCCGCGCGTCAACCGCGATCAACTTACGATGCAGGGCAGGCGGGGCGATGATATTCAGGCTGAGGATGTTGCTGTTGATGGCGCGTAGCTCTGCTGCGTAGCGGCGCTCGGTCTTGTCGCGAAGGACATTATACGCGCGGCGGTCGCTGGCGAGCGAACGCTTGCGCGCCAGCAGCGTATCGCGATGATGCCGAAGCGTCGCCAGCAATTCGTCTGTGCGCCTGAGCGCCCGATCAATCTCCTGGCCGCGTTCGATCTCCGGCGGGGCCATGTCGTTGTTTTTGAGCAGATGATACGCCAGCGCCTTCTCGCCTGCCAGCGCGCTCTCATCGCGCTGTAAGGGCTGCCCAGCGCCCTGAAGATTATCGAAGTGGCCCTGCTCACGCGCGGCGAGAATACGCTCTTCCGCCAGATCGCGCCAGGAACGACGCGGGACACCCACGCCCGGACGTTGCGTCGGCTCCGCTGGCTGCGGCGCCTGCGCCAGTTGGCCTTCACGGGGCGCCGGAGTGGTTTGATTGATTTGTCTGTCGCGCTCAGGCTCCTTTGGGCGCTCCGCCATAAAACAACCTCCGAAACTGCCTGTGGACACTGTAGACCTATTTGTGCTTCATTCGCCTGTCGTCTGCTGCTGTGTCTGTCCCGCAAGCAAATCATACGCGCAGCCAATGGGCGTTCTTTGCTATACTATAGCAAAACTTTTTTCTCGTAAGAGAAGCCAACGTTGTTCAGGGGTATGCCTGAGGGGAAAGTGGGCCGCATGACGACCACCGATGGCGAGCAGATCATCTGGCGGGCCTGGGAGGCGCTGCTGACGCACGTTTGCGCCTGCCTGACGCGGCTGGGTGGCGATGGCTGGCTAGTCGGCGGCTGCCTGCGCGACGTCGCAGCATTGGCGCAGCGGCCACAGACCACCGAGAGGTATGCGCTGGCCCCCTGGCGTGATGTTGACCTTGCCATCCAGGGTGATCCGCTAGCCCTGGCCCGCGCGCTCGAACTGACGGCGATGGGGTTTTCGTTGAACTCACCATTTTTCCTCGATCAGTTTGCGCGGTATCTTGCCCCTGCGCGCGCCCAGCGCCCAAAAGCGCCCGGTCTTACCATCGTTCCGCTGACACAAAAGACTGTACGCATTACGCTTGAGCCGCCGATCTTTCCTATCCATACGCAGCTCGATCTTTCGCGGCTGACCGCGCCTACCATCGAGGGCGATCTGGCCCGGCGTGACTACACCATCAATGCGCTGGCGCTTCCGCTCACCGGCATTGCGCCGCTGCTGAGCAGCCTTGCCCAGCGGGCGCGCCCACAACTGATTGGCCTGATCGACCCACTGAATGGTATGAGCGATCTGCGCGCGCGGCGTCTGCATACGGCAAGCCCAACCGCGCTTCGCGACGAGCCTGGGCGCATCCTACGCGGCGCCCGCTTCATTGCCGATTTTCGACTGACGCCCAGCGATGAGACGCTCTGGCAGGCGCACGAGGCCGCCGGATTGTTGCGCGTCGTCCCCCTGCCGCGCCTGCGCGAACTCAGCCAGGCCATTCTGGCGCGGCCACGCATCCTGCCTACGCTCAGCTTTCTGACGAGAGCAGGCGCGTTGTCATCGCTGACCTCGTTGCGCTGGGAAGACACATTCACGTTGCAGCGGCTAGCCATCGCCGATACGCCACGCCCGCAACCAGCCTCCCCACACAGAGAGGAAGCGGGCGCCACAGGGGACGCAGTAGGAGTGCGCTGGTCATACGCGCTGAGCGCGCTGGCGCTGACTGACCTCTGGCTGGGGATCAGACGGTTGACCGATGTGGCGCCCGCTTGCCAATCGCTCACTGCGTTACGCGCCGCGTTGCGTCCGTTGTTGCGCTCGCAGGCGCTTCAAGCATGGTTTGGCGCGCATTTCGCCGACGACGCGCCCCGGCTCGTTGCGCTGCGCTGGGCCATGCTGCGGACTGCATTGGACATGACACTTGCCCTTGCGCACCATCCCCGCGAACAGCCCCTTACATCAGGCTCGTATTCTGGCCCTCCATATGCTCAACTCCCCATGCCAGGGACGCCGCATGCGCTCACTGCTCCTCCGCCAGGCGCGGGGAAAGGGCCGGAAACGGGCCGACCATTGTCAACTGACGACCTCCCATTGGTCACACGGGAGGCGCGCCACCTTGCGCTACGGGTGTATCATGCGATCCCTGTGGCCAGCGCGCTGCTTGCCCTTGGCGCCAAAGACGCTCAGGACATTACAGACGCTACAGACACCAAAGGCGCCCAGGACGCCAAACACGATATACTTGAGGCGCCTGAGGCGCGCATGTTGTTTGACCAGCTAGGCGACGCGGCGGTGGATACGCTTGTGGCGGCGACGCTCCTGGGCGCCGTCTGGCCTCAAATGGGAGCGCAGGTAGGCCACGCCAGCCTTGCTGGCCGCCTTGCCAGGCGCGCCTGCCTGCTGATAGACATGTATCTGGCAACGCCTGAGCGTCTGGTACCACCACCCTTGTTGACGGGCAGCCGGTTGATCGATACCCTGAGGCTGGCTCCTGGCCCGGTGGTGGGCAAGCTGCTCAGCGCAATCCGCGCTGAACAGCTTGCGGGACGCCTGACAAGCGAAAGCGAGGCGCTTGCGTTTGGCTCCGCCTGGCTGCGACAAGAAAGGATCAACGTCTACTATGCAATCCTACCAGGAACAACATCAGCACCCTGAAGCGCCGTCGCCCGTATCTTCTTCCCAACAACTGGATGGCGCGAAGCCGCCCCACCGGCCAACACACGAGGAGACGCCCACCGAGCCGGAGGGCCTCGTTGAGCGGGAACGCTATCCACACAGACGCATCGTTCATCGGGCGCAGGTGTTGGCGATAGCCTATGTGATTGCGCTTGCGGTTGTCATTCTGTTGGCGTTCGCGGCGCATAGTATGCGTGTCTTGCCCGGCGATGTGCCGTTCACCCTTGAAGTGCAGGAGCTACCGAACCCGGTAGTTGATGGCGTGCCAGTGGTTTTCGATCTCATGTATGGCGTCTCGATCTTTGGCTATTCGGTCGCCTCGACGATCATCCTGGTAGGAGTGGTACTCATTTTCTGGCTGCTCAATATGCGCCTGGAAGCCATCTTCGTTGTGCTGACCGTTCCCGCTGATGTCATTGGCGCCATCATCAAGCTGGTGGTTGGTCGCCCGCGCCCCTCGCCCGATCTCGTCCATGTGGTTGACCGCCTGAACAGCTATAGCTTTCCCAGCGGCCATACACTTCACTACACCGTGTTTTACGGCTTCATCCTGTTTGTGCTTGCCATCAACTTCCGATCATCTCCTGGACGCAACCTGTTGATGGTGATCTGCGCCTTGCTGATCGCGCTCGTCGGCCTCTCGCGGGTCTATCTTGGCGAACACTGGGCGAGCGATGTGGTGGGCGGCTATCTGATCGGCGCGCTGTATCTCGTTCCCTTGATCTGGGCGTATACCTGGGCGCGTGCGCGCTTCGTCACCCATAGCTCGTCACGATCACAACGATCACGCGCAAAACGCGACAAGCGCCATCAGCCACCAACAAATCAATCGCCAACTGAGAGTGAGGCGCCCGGCCAATCTGTGTTCTCCACGCCCAACCACTGATAAACACGCGCGAACATACACCGTCACATACACGTACACCAAGAGAACGCAATGCGAGATGCGCTAAGCGCGCAGTGGCAAAACTGGCGCGGCATGTGCGTAGCGTGCGGAGGAGCTTGCTGATTCGTTACTCATAAGTAAGACCAACGAGACGTTGTAGGCAGGCTGGCGTAACACACGTCATTCAGCCATTTGGTCATTCCCAGGGCTGTTGTAGCGCCAGTGGCCCAGTTCAGCAGAATAAGGGGGCGGCAGCCATGTCCTATCCCACCGATAACCACACAAACAATGCGCCGAGCGATCCCTTCGATCCAAATGATATAGCGGCGGCGCAGGCCCCGCTCGAAGACCAGCCCACGCGCCTGAATATCCCTGACTTTTCGCCCCGCGCTTCGTCCACACCACCCAACGGAGCCGGACAGACAGGAGGGCAGGCCGATCAGACAGATCAGACAGATCAGGCGCAAGCGAACGCCCAAACAAGCGCACAATCCAGCGCGCAGGCAAGCGCCGCGCAAGCGCAAGCAGGCGACACGCCGCCAGGTGAACCGGCTGAAGATACCGCGCCGCTGCCCACGCCACCGTCCGGCGCACGCACGGACTATAGCAGGAATAGTCGCCAAGCCGATCCTCCTGTGCGGCGGAGCGGCCCGGGTTGGGTGGCGCTCACGCTGGTGGCGCTGCTGATGTTGATCCTGGGAACCGGGCTTGGCGTAGGTCTGGTGAAGGCCAGCCCCGCCTCGTTCCGCGCGTTCAACTTTCCTGGCTCGTCGCAGACCACGACAACGCCCACGGCCACTGTCACGCCGCAGGGATTGGTCGGCACACCGGCGCCCACCATTGCGGTGCCGCCAAGCGCATCTGACTTGCAACAGACGATCATCAATGTGATTCGCACGGTGCAGCCCTCGGTCGTTGAAGTGACTGCCGTTGGCACGCCCGGAAGCTCCACCGGCTCCGGCGAGATCGTTAGCGGCGCTGGCTATATCGTCACAAACGAGCACGTCGTTTCGGGGTATACCACCTATAGCGTGACGCTTTCCAATGGGCAGACCTACCCCGCCACGCTCACCGGGCAAGACGCCGCCGACGACCTTGCCGTGCTGAAGATTACCCCTCCGACGACGCTGCAACCCATCAACTTTGGCGACTCAAACAAAGTGCAGGTTGGCGAGTTCGTCGTGGCGCTGGGCAGTCCGCTGGGGCTACAGCAATCGGCCACGTTTGGCATCGTCAGCGCGCTCAACCGCACCGCCAGCGACCAGCCCCAGGGATCATCCGGCCAGACGGTGACGCTCTCCGGCTTGATTCAGACGAGCGCGCCGACGAACCATGGCAACAGTGGCGGCGCACTGGTAGACCTGTCGGGCAATCTGATCGGTGTGCCCACATTGGGCGCAGTGGACAACAGTGGAACGCCCGCCGACGGCATCAGTTTCGCGATTCCTTCGGATCGTGTCCAGTTCGCGGCGACGCAACTCATCAAGTATGGCAAAGTGACCAACCCCGGCCAGGGCTTCTTGGGTGTGCAGGGCGAGGACGTGACCCCACAGCTTGCGCAGGCGGACAACCTCTCGGTGCAGAGCGGCATCCTGGTAACGGGCTTCGCCAACGACGCAGCAGGCGCCAGCCCAGCGGAGCAGGCGGGCATGAAGATCGGCGACATCATTACCGGCGCCGACGGCCAGACGATCAACAGCAATGGCGACCTCTCGGCCATCCTGCTGAATAAGCAGCCCGGCGCGCAGATCACGCTGGTGGTGGTGCGCGGCTCAACCCAGTTGAACATCACTGTGACGCTGGGCCAACGCCCGACAAACAGCTAGGAAGACCGTGAAGACAGCAGGAAGCGCATTTGTTGTTGCGCTTCCTGCTTATTATGAAGTATCATTAACGCACAGCAAGAGCAACGTCATTCTCTACACGTTTGACCATGCCTGATGTAGCTCCTGACACATCCCAGCAGTCTGGCGGCGTCCAGGACTTGTCGCCGCTTTGCCCATGCCTGCGGCTACCATGCCTGCGGCTATAAATAGGGAGGAGGGGGTACTCATGCCAGACGATCTTGCGCCTGCGCAGTTAGTGGTAGTGGGGTCTTCAGCCGGTGGCATCGAGGCGCTTTCAACGCTTGTCTCGACGATTCCCCCTGATCTGCCGGTTCCCATCGTCATTGCCCAACACCTTCAGCCGCAACATCCCAGCCATCTTGCCGAGATTCTCAGCGCACGTAGTCGTCTGCCCGTCCAGACGGTGTTCGATCACGAAGCGTTGCAGACGGGGCATATCTATGTCGTGCCCGCCGATCACCATGTGGAGATCAACGATGGACATATCAGTTTGCTCAACGATCACCTGGGGCGGCCAAAGCCCTCGATCAATTTGCTCTTCAGCACAGCAGCGCAGGCATACGGCGATGGCCTGATCGCTGTCATCCTCACAGGGGCCGGGTCGGATGGCGCGGCGGGCGCGCTTGAGGTGAAGAAAACCGGCGGCACGGTTATCATCCAGAATCCAGATACGGCATCGTATCCGGCGATGCCGCGTTCACTTTCGCCAACCACCGTTGATTTTGTCTCAAACATCGAAGAGATCGGCCCACTGATCTATGACCTGACAACCGGCGGAGCAGACCTGGCGCGAGCCGGTGAATCGCGCACGCTGCAATCGCTCCTGCAACTCTTGCACGAACGGAGCGGGCTAGACTTTACCAACTATAAACTGCCAACCATTCAGCGGCGCTTGCAGCGGCGGCTGGTAGCTACAGGGGCAAACTCGCTGGCAACCTACCGGCGCTACCTGCAACGGCATCCCGACGAGTACACCCGCCTGATCGGCAGTTTCTTGATCAAAGTGACCGAGTTTTTCCGCGACCGCGATCTCTTCAACACACTGCGTGAGCAGGTCTTTCCGGAACTGATCGCCTCCGCGCGTCAGCATAGGAATGAGCTGCGTTTGTGGTCGGCGGGCTGCGCCACCGGCGAAGAAGCCTACTCCCTGGCGATTCTTGTCGCCGATCTCTTGGGTGACGAACTCGATCAGTTTACTGTTCGCATCTTTGCGACCGACCTCGATAACGACGCCATCACCTTTGCGCGCCGGGGCATCTATCCAGCTTCGGCGCTCGCCTCGCTTCCCCAAGATATTGTCACGCGCTACTTTCATCGGCTGGATGGCGATTATGAGGTGCAGAAGCGCGTGCGGAGCCTTGTCATCTTTGGCCAGCACGACCTTGGGCAGCGCGCGCCATTCCCACGCACTGACTTGATCCTCTGCCGCAATGTGTTGATCTATTTCACACTCGATCTGCAAAAGCGCGTCTTGCAGTTGTTCGCCTATTCACTCCGCAACGGAGGGTATCTCGTTTTGGGCAAAGCGGAAACCACAAGCCCTGTGGCGGAGTTTTTTACCCCAACGCAGCCCAACCTCAAAATCTATCGCCGCCAGGGCGAGCGCCTGCTCATTCCAATTGGGCAATTCAAAGATGTCACGCCACTGCGCCCAACAGCGGCGCGTTCCTCGATAGGCGCCATTCCCCAGCTTCCCTCGCGTGAGGTGTCCCAGCCGCGCACCTCGATAGAGCAACTGGGCGCCCTGGTGTTCAACCTGCCAATTGGTGTAGTAGTGGTAGACCGCCGCTACGATATTCAGATCATCAACGGTCTGGCCCATCAATTGCTAGAGATTCATCGTTCGGCGATTGGCGAAGATTTGCTCCATCTGGCCGAACAGATACCCAGCAAACCCCTGCGCGCGATCATAGACGCCGCCCTGCAAGGCGAGACCCAGCCACCCACAGCAAGTATTCTGTCCGTCGAGACGGAAACGGGTGAGCAGCGTTATCTGCATATTTTGGGCTATCCTCACCAGTTTGAGGGCGACGATGGCCCCATCTCAAGTGTCTTGCTGCTGATCTCAGACGTAACAGAGCAGGAAAAGCACCGGCGTCTGCAAGAACGCCAGCAGCAAGAAAGCGCGGCTCATATGGCGACAAAAGATGCTTCGTCCGCCGTTGATATGGATAGCGCGCGCCTGCGCGAGGAAAACACTCGGCTGACTCAACAGATACAGCAGTTGCTTGCCGTCAATCGCGAGCTGCATGATGCAAACCGCGATCTGACGACAAGTAATGTCGAACTCCATCAGTCCAACGAAGAGTATCTGGTAAACACCGAGGAAGTCCAGGCGGCGGCGGAAGAAGTGGAAACCCTCAACGAGGAGTTGCAGGCGACCAACGAGGAGCTTGAGACCCTCAATGAGGAGTTGCAGGCGACGGTAGAAGAACTCAACGCCACCAACGACGATCTCGAGGCGCGTACCTTCGAACTCCAGGCAGCGGTGAGCGAACGCGAGGCGCAAAGCCGCGCCAGCGAGGCGCAACGCGCCCAACTCGAAGCGATTCTGGTCAGCATGGGCGACGCTGTGCTGGTGGTTGATACGTCCGGTCACTCTCTTCTTGTCAACCAGGCGTATGAACAGATGTTCGGAGACGCCCAGGCGTCGCTCCCCATCGCCGATACCGAGGGGAATCCTTTACCACCGGACATGCTCCCACGCATGCGAGCCGCGCGTGGCGAGACGTTTACGCTCATCTTCACGCTGCCATCTAATGATAAGGGGCCTCGTTGGTTCGAGGCGAATGCGCATCCTATCTGGAGCGACGAGAAGCTGCGTGGCGGCGTTGTCGTCATCCGCGACATCAGCGACCGCAGCCTACGGCGCCTGCAAGATGAGTTTCTTACGCTGGCCAGCCACGAACTACGCACACCGCTTACCTCAGCGCAGGCGGCGGCGCAGATTGCGCTACGGCGTCTCGAAGGGGCGCCAGGGCAAGAGTCGGTGCGTCGGCAGCTTGAGATTGTGGTACGGCAGGTGCGCCAGATGAACCGGTTGATCGAAGATTTGATGGATATTGGACGTTTACAGACCGGGCGTCTGCAACTCCAGTTGGCAGTAATCGCGTTCAATGAGATCGTCGAGCAGGCTGTTGAGTCAATACAGACGCCTGAACCAGGTCGCCAGATCACGCTGAGTGCGCCTGCTGAGCCACTCTTTGTCCAGGGAGATCCTCTACGGCTGGGGCAGATCGTCGTCAATCTGCTGAACAACGCCATCAAATACGCGCCGAACTCGCGGATAGAGGTGCGCTTGCGACGGGTTGAGGATGAGGCTGAATTGCAGGTACAGGACTATGGCCCCGGCATCGCCAAGGAGAATCTGGGGCGACTGTTTACACGCTTCTATCAGGTGGAACAGGGGCATGGGAGAAGAAACAGTGGGTTGGGCATTGGTCTATTCATTACCCGTGAGCTAACGCTTGCGCATGGAGGGACGATCTCCGTTGATTCGAAATTGGGCGAGGGGACAACGTTTACCGTGCGACTGCCATTGATCACATCGGAGCATGGTGATCCGTAACACATAAGCGGCGCATTCATGCCGCATTCATGCCGACCAACTGGCCTGACGCCAACCACAGCAGTGCAAAAGCAGATAGGAAATAAGCGATGCCGACGCAGAAGATGACGCATGATATTGTGGTGGCTGGCGCTTCAGCGGGCGGCGTTGAAGCGCTGATGGAGTTGGTGGCGGCGCTGCCAGCGGGCCTGCCAGTGTCACTGTTCGTCGTGCTGCACATTCCCTCCAACTCGCCAAGCATGCTGGCGCAGATTCTTGGCCGTGTGGGAAATCTGTCGGTCACGACAGCCGCCGACGGTGAGCCAATCGAACGAGGGCATATCTACGTCGCATCGCCAGATTTCCATCTCCTGCTGACGCGCGAGACTATTCGCGTGACACACGGCCCGCGCGAGAACCGACATCGCCCGGCGATTGATCCGCTGTTTCGCACGGCTGCCCTTGCCTTTGGGCCACGAGTGGTGGGCATTGTGCTCAGCGGGATGCTGAACGACGGCACGGCGGGCCTGATTGCCATCAAGCAGCGAGGTGGCGTCACAATTGCGCAGGAACCCGCAACAGCGACGTTCGCCAGCATGCCGCTGAGCGCCTGTGCGAAGGTTGATATAGACTGGTGTCTGCCGCCAGAGGAGATCGCCAAGAAAATCATACATCTTTCTCATGTACGGGTCTCTACCCCGGAAGGAGCGTTTCCGGTGTCGGAAGAAATGGAGATGGAGACAAAGATCGCAGGACTCGATCCCACCATCCTTGAGCAGGATCGGCGCCCTGGCGTGTTGACAGGGTACACGTGCCCTGAATGCAAGGGGCCGCTCTGGGCCATTCAAGATGGTGAGTTCTTGCGTTTCCGCTGTCGCGTGGGGCATGCGTTCACAGCAGAGGCGATGGCCGAGGGACAGGTGGAGAACGCCGAAAACGCGCTGTGGTCGGCGCTCAACACCATCGAGGAAAGCCCGCAACTCTATGAGCAGCTCGCCGCCCAGGCGAAACAACGCGGCCAGGGGCGCTTGTCGCAAGAGCTGGCCTGCAAAGCCGAGGCGTTTCACGAGCGCGCACATGAGATACGCGAACTGCTGGCGCCCATTCAATCGCTGGGTACCATTGGCGACGAAGAGAATCCATCGGGCATACCCGAACTCCCTTATCCCGATACGCCAGAGCAACGTGCAGAGGGTGAGGTGGCGGGAGGATGAATCGGTGGAGAGTGGCGGCCGGTGGGGAGCGCCGCAGTCTCAGGCGGTCAGTGGCGTACGTCCAATGTCTTGTGACAGGTAAGAGTTTCCTGACGCGATGGTGAATAGTGCGAGGAGAGGAGAATCTTTGTGGCAGAGCCATCAGATCAACTAGGCGCCACACTGGCGCAGCTTGGCCGGAGCGCCGAGGTACATATCATCGCCGAGGGTTATGCGCGCGGCAGCGGCGAGCCAGCCGTTTCGTCGGTCGCCTCGACGATCACCTTTGTGCGCGATGGCGCATCCCTGATCATCGTTGACCCCGGTATGGCCGCCAACCGCCAGGTGAACATCATTGAGCCTCTGGCGACGCTTGGTGTCGCACCCGAAGCCATCACCGATGTGATCTTCTCACATCATCATCCCGATCACACGGTCAACGCCGCCCTCTTCCCCAATGCGCGCATTCACGACGTGTGGGCCATCTACGAGCGCGACCGCTGGCGTGACCGACCCGCCGAGGGTTTCATGGTCAGCTCCAGCGTCATGTTGTTGGAGACGCCCGGCCACACCCCACAAGACATCACCACGCTGATCGGTACGCCGGACGGCCTTGTCACCTGCACGCACCTCTGGTGGATGGCGCATGGGCCAGCCGAAGACCCGCGCGCCACCGATCTGGCCGCGCTCCATACGCAACGGGCGCGCGTGCTGGCGCTGCCCAACATTAGATTGATCATCCCTGGGCATGGCCCGGCCTTCGCGCCTACTGAGGCGACGCCGCGCTAAACACCTATGCCCAGCAGCCCCCGCGCATTGTCGCCGAGCGCCAGCCCCAGCGCGGCGTCATCCAGCCCGGAGGCACGGGCATAGTCGAGCATGCGGCGCTGGCCCAGCAGCGGGTAATCGCTTGCCCAGAGCAGCTTGTGTGAACCACAGATCGCTGCCACATTGGCGTAAATCTCCGGGCGATAGAGATACAACGAGGCGGCGGAGTCGTACCAAACGTTGGCTGCCGCCGTCTGTACCTCCGGCATGAGTTCATAAAAGGGGAAGCCGCCGCCCCAGTGCGCCGCCACCACCTTCACGCCAGGAAATGCCTGAATGAAGGCATAGAGGTCATACGGGCTGACATTGCCCTTGCCCTTGTAAAGATGTCCCACCGGCTCACTGGCGTGCGTCAGGATCAGCAGATCGAGCGCCTGCGCGGCCTCTGCCAGCGACGCCAGCAGCGCCACATCATTCAACCGATAGCCCTGGCCGTGCGGCATGAGTTCACCCACCCCACGCATGCCTGCCCGCGCGCAACGCTCCACCTCGGCGATGGCCCGCGCGCCCGCCAACGGCTGCACAACCGCCAGCCCGATGATCTTACCGGGGTAGCGCCGCATCGCCTCGATCACATAGTTATTGCACTCCTCGGCGATGCCCTGGTCGCTCCAGCCAAAGGTAAACGCGACGGAGACGTCAATCCCGCTGGCGGCCATCGAGGCGATCAATTGGTCGGCGTCGGCCATCTTCGCGCGCGGATCGCCATAGAGTTCGGCGAACCAGGGGTCGCGCTCGGCGTACTCTTGCCGATGGGCGATCACCTCAGGCGGGAAGATATGGGTATGGAAGTCAATGATCATGTGCGCGCTTCCCCTCCTGTGCCTCTCGCATCGGCGCCGTATTCGCTGTATTTGCTGTAGATTATGATATGATGGCAATGAACCCACGAACCAGCGTTGACGCGCCAGACAATGGAACAGCGCCACAACGCCACCGTCATAACAGTTCACAACAGTGTAGCACTGTACTACAATGCAGCAACACAACACAGAAGGGACAGACACATCATGGAGCTTGGCATTTACGGACTTGGCCGCATGGGCGGCAACATGGCGACTCGCCTCGTGCGCGGCGGGCACCGCGTGGTAGCCTCGAATCGCAGTCGCGGCCCAGTGGACGAAGCGGCGGCAAACGGCGCGGTTCCAGCGTATAGCATCGAAGAGATGGTCAGCAAGCTCGAAGTCTCGCCCAAGATCGTCTGGCTCATGGTGCCTGCTGGCAAAGTGACCGATGATACGGTTGACCACGTAATGACCCTGCTCAAGCCGGGCGACATCATCATTGACGGGGGAAACTCCAACTTCCATGATTCCCAGCGCCACGCCCAGAAGGTGACGGCGGCTGGCATGCACTTTATGGATTGCGGCACCAGCGGCGGCATCTGGGGCTTGAAGGTCGGCTACAGCCTGATGATTGGCGGCGAAAAACCCATTTTCGAGCACTGCGAGCCAATCTTCAAGACGCTCGCGCCGGAGAACGGCTACGGCTATATGGGCGCGGCGGGCGCGGGCCATTTCGTCAAGATGGTGCACAACGGCGTCGAGTACGGCATGTTGCAGGCGTATGGCGAGGGCTTTGAGATTTTGGAGAAGTCGGAGTTCAACCTGAGCCTGCCTGAGGTCGTGCGCGTCTGGCAAAACGGGAGCGTGGTACGCTCGTGGCTACTCGATCTTGCCGCGCTGGCCTTCAACGAAGACCCCACACTCTCTAACATTCGTGGCTACGTCGAAGACTCTGGCGAGGGACGTTGGACGGTGCAGGCGGCGATAGACGAGGATGTGCCCGCGCCGGTGATCACGCTCTCGCTGCTGGCGCGCTTCGCCTCGCGGCAACAGGAATCGTTCTCGGCCAAGGTGATCGCGGCGTTGCGCAACCAGTTCGGCGGCCATGCGGTTCATTTCGAGGGCGGCGAGGTTGGCGGTGTGCGGCATGAGGCCGACGACGGATCGGGGAGCTAGTTGGGCTGATCAAGCTGATCGCCTGACACATTCCTTCACGTTCCTTCGCCACAGTAAAGGCAGAGCAACATGGACACTACCGCCACCGTCTCAAATCCTCTGCGCCAGGGCATGCGCGCAACGCGCGCCGTGCAGCCTTGCATCCTGGTGATCTTCGGCGCCACGGGCGACCTGACCCATCGCAAGCTGCTCCCTGCGCTCTATAACCTGGCTATCGAGCAGCCCTTGCCCGCGCAATTCACCGTGGTAGGCGTCGCGCGGCGACCCTTCAGCGACGACGACTTTCGCCAGCAGGCGCGTGACTCCATTAGCCAATTCTCGCGCCGCCCGCTGAACCCCACCATCTGGGACAACTTCGCCAAGGGGCTGTTTTATAGCCAGGCGCAATTCGACGATCCCAAAGGCTATGAGAAGCTGGGCCAACTGCTGGATAAACTCGAGCAAGAGCGCGGTACACAGGGCAACCGGATGTTTTATCTGGCGACGCCGCCTAGCTTCTATGGCACGATTGGCGAGTTGCTTAGCTCGTCAGGTCTGGCGCACAAAGCCGACGATGGAAAGGGCTGGTCGCGGTTGGTGATTGAGAAGCCCTTTGGCCACGACCTGGCTTCCGCACACGAGTTGAACCAGGCGCTCAACAAGGGCTTCAACGAAAGCCAGATTTATCGTATTGACCATTACCTGGGCAAAGAGACCGTACAAAACATCATGGTCTTGCGCTTTGGCAACGGCATCTTTGAGCCGATCTGGAATCGCCAGTATATTGACCATGTGCAGATCACCGTCGCTGAGTCAATTGGCATCGAGGGGCGCGCCGATTATTATGAGCAGGCGGGCGCCATCCGTGATATGGTGCAGAATCACATGATGCAGTTGCTCTCGCTGACCGCGATGGAGCCGCCCAACACCTTTGGCGCCGACGCCGTGCGTGACGAGAAAGTGAAAGCCCTGCGCGCCATCACACCACTGGTGGACTCCGAGATCGCCCTGGATACCGTGCGCGGACAATATGGCCCTGGCATCGTCGCTGGCGATCCGGTTCCCGGCTACCGGCAGGAGAAAGGCGTCTCGCCAACCTCGCGAACCGAAACGTTTGTCGCGCTGAAGCTCTCCATCGAGAACTGGCGCTGGGCAGGCGTTCCGTTTTATCTGCGCACTGGCAAACGCCTGACCAAGCGTGTCACCGAGATCGCCATCCAGTTCAAGCGACCGCCCTATCTGCTCTTCCAGGCGGCGGGGGCGCAACAATTGCAGCCAAACGTCCTTTCGATGCGCATCCAGCCGAACGAGGGCATCTCGCTGTTGTTCAGCGCCAAAGTGCCAGGGCAAGAGATGCGTTTGCGCACCGTCAATATGGATTTCCTTTATGGCAGTTCGTTTGGCGTGGAGCCGCCCGAAGCCTACGAGCGGCTGTTGCTCGACGCGATGCTTGGCGATTCCACGCTCTTCACCCGCATTGACGAAACCGAGCTTGCCTGGAAACTTGTGGACACCATTGTGAGCGGCTGGGAAAAGTCCGGTACACCGATTGCGTCATATGAACCGGGGACATGGGGGCCTAAAGAGTCGGACGCACTGATCGAGCGCGACGGGCGGACATGGAGGCGATTATGAGCGACGAACAGGGTACTCAGGGTACTCAGGGCACTCAGGGCACTCAGAGCGCACAGAGCGAACAAGAGGCTCAGGCCACGCAGGGCGCACAGGATATGGGATCGGCGCTCCGCACTGTGCCAACCGACGCCATCGAGAAAGAGCTTGATACCTCCTGGCGCATGGCAAACGCCAACGCTATCGCCGCCGGTAGCCACGCCGGAGCGCGCAACACAGTGATGACGCTGGTCATCTATGCCAACAATCAGGTCGAGTTGCAGCGCGCTCGTGATGCGCTTGGCGATCCCGCAACCCATGCGGCGCGCGCCATCCTCCTGCTTCCCCAGCCGGGCGAGCCGCCTGAGGGCAAACCGCCAGTGGAGGCAATGATCGCTACCCATCTGCGTCCGCAGGAAAGCACGGTCTCCTATAGCGAAGAGATCGTGCTCAAGGCGTATGACGGGACGATGCAGCATTTGCCAGGCACGCTGCTTCCGCTCATTGTGGCCGGGCTGCCGTCCTATCTCTGGTGGATGGGCGAACCGCCCTGGCGCTCGGAATTGCTGGAGTCGCTGGTGGATGGTTGCGACCGTCTGGTGGTGGATACCGCCACCATGCGCCACCCCGAACAAAGCCTGCTCGCCCTCGAAGACCTTCA
The DNA here is from genome assembly GCA_021324535.1 of Pseudomonadota bacterium. GTDB lineage: Bacteria > Chloroflexota > Ktedonobacteria > Ktedonobacterales > JADMIN01 > JAJPIU01. Next base: position 22,412 of record JAJPIU010000045.1, on the reverse strand, counting down.
GCGGCGCAAGAAGACAAGCTGCGCCGTCAGCGATTTCAACTTCACTCGCCAGGCGCCCTGGCGCGAACTGATCGCGCAGTTCTTCGATGCGCCCGATGTGCTGCCCTATCTCGGCGCGATTGATCATGTCTCGATTGAATACGCCGCCGGAGCGGGTGATGCGCCCGCCAACACGGCCCAGGCGTATCTCTTCGCGGGCTGGCTGGCGTCGCGGCTGGGTTGGCGAGCCATAGGTGGGCCAAGCGTCTATATGACGGGCACAGACTATAGCTCCGACGCCGAGCGCGAGTATACGCTGATAACTGGCGCAAACAAGCATATTACTATGCACATCAACGCGCGCTATGGGGTGGCGCTGAAGGAATGGGTGGATGTCTCGCCATCGCAATCGCAAACGAACATTCCCGTCGCACAACTGAAGCCTGTCGCCGATGGGCATAGCGCGCCACACACCTATTCCGGCCCGGCCACCCCCGTTGCGCCCGGCGCGTTGATGCTGGTGCGGCTACGGGCAAACCTCAACGGGAAGATCGGCAGCTTCACAGTCGCGCGCGAATCCGACCTCGAGCACGCTGCCACACGGGCGCAGTTGCCACAGGGAGCGTTGCCCTCGAAGACGGTGCATCTGCCTACCGCCGTCGAATCCACCCTGCTTACCGAGCAGTTGCACCAGATGGAAAGCGATCCTTTGTACGAGGATGCGCTGGGCGCGGCGGCGCTGATGTTGCAGCCCCAGGGCGCCATGCGGAGGACACGTTCATGAGCGAACAGCATACACCTACCCTGTCAGATGGATCTGCAGGCAAAAGGGTCATCCAATATGATGATCTGGATGGCGTTGCTCATGCTGCCACAGAACTGTTTGTAGTGATGGCAGCGCAGGCGCAAGCGAGACACGGCGTCTTTCGGGTGGCGCTCTCCGGCGGCTCCACGCCGCGCCGCTTCCACGAATTGCTGGCTGGCGCGCCATACCGCGATCAGGTGAACTGGGCGCGGGTGGAGTTTTACTGGGGCGACGAGCGCACCGTCCCGCCGGACGATGCCGAAAGCAACTATCACATGGCGTATGAAACGCTGTTGAGGAGCCTGCTCGACGGCGGGCTGGTTCGCCCGGAACAGATTCACCGCATGCAGGGGGAGCGAAGTGACCACGAGGCCGCCGCCCGCGCTTATGAAGACGAACTGCGCAAGGACTTCGGGCTGGCACAGGGTGAACTTCCGCGCTTCGATCTGATCTACCTGGGCATGGGGCCTGACGGCCATACGCTCTCGCTTTTCCCCGGCACAGCGGCGCTGCATGTAACGGATCGGCTGGTGGTTGCCAACGATGTGCCACAGCAGCACACCACACGCATCACGCTGACGACGCCGGTAGCAAATCATGCGGCGCTCGTGGCCTTCCTGATCGCGGGGGCCGACAAAGCCGACGCGCTTCAGCAGGTGTTGCGCGGGCCATATGATCCGGATCGCTATCCATCTCAGTTGATCAAGCCAACCGACGGCGAACTGCGCTTCCTGGTGGATCGCGCGGCGGTGGGGCAGGCATGAAGACAAATATCATGATGGAACTGGCAAGCTATCATGGCCTGGAATATCTCGACGCTAACCCGACGGCTGAGCAGGTGACGCTGGTACTCCATCGGGGAGGCTCTTCTGGTCGTGTTGGCCTGCCGTTCGCCCAATTGCTGCCCGATTGGCGCATGATCGCACCCTCGTTGCGCGGCCACGGACGGAACCCCTTGCCTACCGCGTCAGCCGATGTCTGTGGGCAGGATGTGCGGGCGCGGCTCGATCATCTTGGCGTGGCGCAGCTCGAGTAGGCTGTATGCCTACTCGATGGGTGGATATGTCGCGACGCGCGTCTTTGGCCATCTGCCCATCGCCAGGGCGGCGCTGTTTGCGGGCGGCGTTGTGCCGCTTGGGATCGCCTTGCCCAGGCTGCCGCGAGATCACGCTCAATGGCGATCCATTTGACGTATGCTGGTCGGTTGTGCAGCGTGTAATCGATCAACTCGCGTGATTGCTCTTTCTCAACGCTGGCGGCAGATATGAACTTTATATCTGCCGCCAGTTTTCTCTGTCTCAAAAAAACTCATGTCAATCAGGATCGATTCCGGCCACTTTCGGCGTCATAATCAAGGAAGATACTTTTCCGCTGAACACACAGGAGGGGCCACATGAATACGGATTGGAGCAAAGCGCAATTGCTCAATGACCTGCGCACGGAGCAGGCCGGATGGGAGGCGCTGCTGCATGAGATCGGTGAAGAACATATGACGCAGCCGGACGTGGCCGGTGGATGGTCAATCAAAGACATCATCGCTCACCTGACCGGCTGGCGTCAGCGGACAGTGCAACGCTTTGGAGCTGCGCTTCACAATGAACCCGCGCCACCGCCTCCCTGGCCGGAGCAGTTGCAGGATGATGACGAGATCAACGCCTGGATATACGCCGCCAACCGCGACCGCCCGCTGGCCGATGTGCTGCGCGACTCACGCGACGTGTTCGAGCAACTGCTCGAAACATTTGACGCATTTCCCGAAGCGGAACTGCGCGATCCGGCGCGCTTCCCCTGGCTGAACGCCGAGGACGTGCCATTCAGCGGCGCGGATTTCTTTGGTCACTTCCACGAGGAACACGAGCCGGATATGCGCTCCTGGCTGGCGAAGATCAAGCAGGAGAAGCAATAAGCGATGCGACAAACGACATATGAAACCGTGCGCCAGCAGCGCAGCCAGGGTGGCAAAGACTACTTTGAGTTTTTGCGCGTCCCCTCGATGAGCGCCGGTCTCTATGAGCTTGAGGTGGGCGCATACGATGGACAACAACCGCATACGGAAGATGAACTGTACTACGTGGTTGAGGGGCGCGGCTCGATCCTGGTTGGAGACGAAGATATACCCGTCGCCGTCGGCTCGCTTGTCTACGTTCCGGCAGGCGTCGTCCACCGCTTCCACGACATCACAGAGCGCCTCAGTGTGCTGGTCATCTTCGCGCCAGCCGAATACAGCCAACGGCAAGGCGAAGCGCACGAGTGAGCGTACGGGGAACAGAGATGGCGAATGCGCTACGGGTGACGCTTGAAATCGGGCCGAAAGGCAAGAAGGTGGTGGCAGTGGCGTCGGATTGGCCGGGGTTAGAGCGTGGCGCCAAGACCGAGGAGGCTGCGCTCGAACGGCTGCGCTCCTATCTTCCACGCTATGCTCCAGTGGCGAAGCTGGCCGGGATGGAGGCAGCGTTTGCGGCCATCACCACGGTTGACGTGACGCAACGTTATCCGGGGACAGGCTCAACCGACTATTGGGGCATCTCGTTCGCGTTCTCAGACTTCGATAGGCAAGCCTTATCGAGCGAAGAGTTGGAACGCGAACTGGCCCTGATGCGGGCGTGCTGGACGTTTTTCGATGGTGTGCGCGCGCGTGTGTCGGCTCAGATGCAGAAGGGGCCGCGCGGAGGAGGGCGGGATCGGGATCGCATCGTCGGTCATACACTTGCCGCCGAGCAGGATATGGCTAAGAAGGTCGGAGTATCACTGCCCCAAGACGAGCCGCTGACGGGTGAGGGCTTGCAAGCGTACCGCAACGCCTATTGCAACGCCATTCGGGCGTACCATGCGACAGGCAAAATGGCGCGCGCTTGGCCGCTCCGCTATCTCATTCGACACACCGCGTTTCACACGCTGGATCATGCCTGGGAAATGGAAGACAAAGACCTGACCGGCGGAGTCAGATAGAACGTTATCCTTGAAAGAATCAGATCATGGCTTCCACAGGGACACTTACTACACGAACACTGCGCAAACACCTTGGGGTTGCCGATGGGTTTGTGCTCTATACAACGGCTGTGCTAGGGCAGAGCTTGATTGTGCTGCCTTCGATTGCCGCGCGGCAGTCGGGGCCATGGTCAATCCTCGTCTGGGCTGGGCTTGGCGTCTTCTCGTATCCCATCGCGCGGGTGATGGCCGAGCTGGGCATGCGCTATCCCTCGGCGGGCGGCATCACAGCCTTCATCAGCGCCGGGCTGGGCAAGCGGTTTGGTGAACTGACGGGGGTCATCTATCTCATGGCCATCGCTATTGGCGCACCGGTCGCCGCCGTCTTCTTGAGCGACTACTTCGTCAAGCTGCTCCCCGTGACGGCCAGCGCGCGCCCATGGATTACCATATGCGCGCTGGCGCTTCCCCTTATCATCAACGGCTTCGAGGTCTCCGCGCTGATTCGCATTCAGCGGTGGGGATTCATCGCGTGCCTGATCGCCGTGGGGATAAGCATTGTCTGCGCGCTGCCACACCTGGAGCCAGCCCGCTTCACGGATATACAGGGTTATACGCCCGCAGATGTGCTGGCGACGGGGCTGCTCTGCTTCTTCGCGTTCGTCGGCTGGGAGAACGCCTCATTCTCCGGCGAGGAGTTCGCGGATCGCGCAACGCTGATCAAGGCGCTTGGCTCGGCGGTTGTCGCTGTCGGCGCGATATTCGTGCTGCTTGGCGTCGCCGTCGTCGGCAGCCTGAGTCGCCCCGTGATCGCGACAAGCGACGCCTCATTGAGCGATCTGTTGCAGGTCTCCATCGGCCCAGCCGCCGCGCAGCTTGCCGCCGGAATCGCCGTGCTGATCATGTGTCTGCTGATGATCAGTTGGATGCGTGGCGCCTCGCGGCTGATAGTCTCGCTGGCGCGTGATAGTGTGCTGCCCCCAGCCCTTGCGCGTGTCCACAGCAAATCAGGCACGCCGCGTCGCGCATTGCTGGCGCTTGGCCTGATGGTAGCCATTGGGATGGCAGCGTATATCCTGGGCAGCTCGCATGTCGAGGTGTTTCTGCGCTTGGCAAGCGCGAGCTTTGTGATGACCTATGTGATCATCTTCGTGGCCGCCTGGCGCTTATTGGAGATTCGCCGCTTTGGCCTGCTGTTGGCGATTGCCTCGCTAGGCATCCTCATCCTGGTTGCCGCCAGCTTCCAGAATCTTTGGTACATCGTGATCGGCGTGGCGCTCTATGGAGTGCTGCTGGCGCTTCGCCCGTGGTTTTCTCGCAAGGCGCCAGGGGACGGCGAGAAGATGGCTCAATACCCATAATTCACCGGCGCGGCGAGCATCTGCGCTTTGGGGGCCAGCGCCTGCCAGCGGTCGGCGCCAAGATGCGCCAGGTAGCTTGCCCGGTCAGGTTGATCGAGCACCCACTCGCGCAGCCAGTCCGCGAAGCCGTCGGACGTGCGGCTGCGCTCATGATATTCGGCGAAGGCGGCGTGGTCGCGATTGTAGTAGCCCTGCGCGGGCGAGGGATGCGCGCCGCCGGGGACATGCACGACGGCAAGCGTCTTCAGCGCAGGCGCCAGCACACGGTTGGGATCGCTGAGGATTACCTCGCTGGGAACGATCTCCTCGACGGTGTAGATCACGCCGCGCGCCGCCAGCGCCGCCTCCTCACAGACGCCCATGCCACCCCACAGATGCGCGCGTCCGGCGGCGTCGGCCCGCTGGGCATGAATGATCGTCACATCCGGCTGGATGGCTGGCACGAGCAGCGTTGGCGTCCCATCCAGTGGAGAAGGCGAGGGCAGCAGCGTGGTGGAGTAGCGGGCGATGTCGCTGCCCAGCAGCGAGCGCATGGGGATGTAGGGGACACCAAGCGCTCCCGCCAGCAGCCCCAGCGCGACGCTATAGTTGCTCTGGCGATCCATGACAATGGGATGGGGCTGGTCGTGTTCAATCGCTCGGCGATAGTTGTAGCCCAGCCCTTCGCTGACGTTGCCCACCCACGCCGCAGTAATCTTGCTGACACAGCCCGCGCCGATCAGCTCATCGAAGAGAATATCGGAGATGGGGCCGATCAGTGTGAGGTTGCGTTTGCCCTGGCGGATGATCTCGTGCGCGGCGGCAAAAGGGATCATCCCTTCGAGCGCCAGCCCCAGCGCGACGCTTGCGCCATCTGGCACGAAGCGGGCAATCGCCTCGGCCATCGTCATCGTCTTGTCGTCAGCAGTGTTCTGTACACCAGCGGGTTCCCCCATGAATCATTTTCCTCTCGACGGTATGAGTATCTTCGGCTTTTAGTGGAAAGTATGGCATGAAAAGAAGATAGTGGTCAATACATTTCTTCAGATCAGAAGAGGCCGTGCAGGCGGCCTTGGCGGCGCCAGCCCCTAGGCGCGCGTTCACGCGCCCGCCACCTTCGCCACTCTTCTCGCCTTGACATCCTGTTCCCCCAGCGCGTAGCGTATGAAGCAACGGCGTAGCTATCCACAGGCAAACAGGCAGCCGCCGTGCGGAGACTGTCCCCGTAGCGCCATCCCTCTAGTGCAACCGTTACATCAATCACAGTGCAGAGAAAGCGAGCGACGTATGGGACGTATTCTCGTAGCGAACCGGCGTGGACACCAGGTAGTGGAATGGGAGACGACCGACACCGAGGAGGCGCGTGAGCAGATCGCCGCCGCCGAGCGCATTATCCGCGAGGCGCGTGAGGCCGGGTGCGCGGTCTCGCGCAAGGAAGGTGATCGGCATGTGATCGATCATCAGCCGTTCGACCCCAAAGTGGAAGAGTATCAGATCATCGCTCCCATCGCGGGCGGCTGATTGATGCCTTGCTCATCCTGAGCATACACCCTATGGCCCATCCAATCACCTTACCTTCCTGGCTGCGGCGCCTCTCTGGCCGGTTCGGCGGTTCTCCGTCGGCTGGCGCTGAGGGCGCCGTAGACCCGGCAATCGAACAGCCCTGGCGCAAACGCTGGGATCATCTGCCCAAGCGCACGGCAGGCTATGGCTTCACCCACGCCGACTACGCCGAGGCGCGCCGACGCGCGCGCGAGGTGGCGCGCTCAACGCTTGGCGAAGAAACCTGGCGGCGCCTGCAACGCCAGGGCTACCTTGATCTGCCCTCGCAGCGCATCCCTGGGATGGTTTACCGGCTGCGCGTCGGGCGGCGCATCGAGGTTCTCTGCCCGCCGGGAGTGGTCTCGCCGTGGCCCTGGGATTTCCTCTGCATCAATCCCACCTATCCGCTCCCCGAAGAAGAGTTTTTCGCTCAGTTGTATCTCTACCTGCGCGACCGCGAAGACATCGTGCTGAAGGTCGCCGCGCCCCAACCGTGGGATCAGGCGCTTGGCCGCACATTTTAGCGATCTAGCCCGCGAAGGCAGGCTGTGTGGCGAAGCCCGTAGGCGCGGTTTCAACCGCCTGCCTGTCGGCGTTTAGCGCATGGCGCCACCCTGTGTACATCTTGCGCGTAGTAGAGAGCGCGATAGTTTGCAGGTAGGCGGAGGAACGGCGGCATGGAGAACGAGAGGGAACGGAGTGAATGGGTGAAGCCTGAGTCGGCGCCGGATCAGCGCGAAGGCGACGGGAGCGCGCTCACCTTCGAGCCACTGGCGCCAACGCCTCTGCTTCCTTCGCATCTCTCCACAGTAACGACTTTTTGCGCTCACCTGCTCTCTCGTCTCATATCTGCCCTTCAGGCGCGCCTCCCGCTCTTTCTCCCGCTCTTTGGGCGTGTTGTGGCCTCACCGCCATCACGGCGATGGCTGGCGCGCGGTGTGGCGCTGGTAGTCACGCTAGGGTTGATCATCGTGTTGTTCGGCGCGATCATCCTGCCGGGCTGGCGCGCCAACTTCCCCAGCGGCGCCGCCCACGCTAACGGAAACTCTACAACCTATGCCAGCGTGAGCTTCGCAGGCAATGATTGGCAGCTGGTTACCACGTCTGGCTCTGCGCAAACGGTTGCTTTTGGCGTTAGTTCGCCCACCACGGTGTATAGTTGCGGTGTTCCCGGTCTGCGAAGTCTTCGCGGAGCGGCGCATTCGGGGCCGGTGGTCGTCAGCGTGTCGCACGACGGCGGACTGCTGTGGGAGCAGCAGCCAACCCATATCATCGCGTTGTTGTGCAACCTGAGCGTTGATCCCACCAATCCGCGTGATGTCATCCTGATCGCCACTACCTGCCTCGATTGTTTCTCACCGTCTGAAGTGTTCCGCTCGTTCGATGGCGCCCACACCTGGCGACAAATGAACCCGCCAGTCGTGCGCTCTCTGCCAGGCGCCGGCCTCGCGCTATGGGGTAGCGTCGCCTGTTGCGGCGTATGGGTAGCCAACACTTATTATCTCATCTCAAATTTTACCGGCGTTCCGTTGCCCCGCATTGCAAAGAGCGTCAATGGGGGCGTGTTCCATCTCCTGAATGCGAACGCCGTGCGCGCCGCGCTGGCGCAGCAAAGCCCACAGGCGACCGCAGACCTCGATCCCTTCTGGTTCCTCACGCAAGGATCGACACTCTACATGCGCTCCACCGTTCAATCCGGCTGCGCAAACGGCTGTCTGTTTCAGACGCGCTCAACCGATGGTGGCAACACCTGGCAGCCATTCGCACCAAACTATGCAGGCCAGCCAGTCAGGCTGATAACCACCATCCCTGATGGCAGGACGCTGATTGGGCAGACGGCTTCGGCGGATGATGAGACACCATTGCTGCGCTCAACTGATGGCGGCGAACACTGGCGAGCATATGCTCCATTCCCTGTGGGGATGGGCAGCGCGCAAGTGTTCGCCACGCCCAATGGGATGATCTACGCCTGGCTCGAGCCGACTACGCTTGTGCAGACGAATCTTCCGACGGGCGTCTATGAGCTTGCGCCCAGCGCGGCGAGCTGGTATATAGTTGCCCCAGCGCCACCTGGGCCACTGATCGCCGTCTCGTGGACTTCCTCAGGCCATGCGCAGGCGTTGTGGGCAAACCTGCGCACATATGGATCACAGCGATTGGTAGGCGCCGAGATGTATTGGCTGTAAGTTAGAGTTTGGGGGTGAGAGGAGCCAACTGGCTCGCGGTAGGTTCCGCTCAGCAGAACCACGCCTCCGTCAGATGCGGAATCACTCGCCGCGCCTGGGCTATCACTGCGCCGTGAACGACCGGCTGCTCTTCATGGGTGAGAGCGGTTGACCCGTGCGCCTTCGCTACGCCGCTACGCTTCTGGCGCCTCAGCCTCGCCTGGGCAAGCGAATGAATCGCCGCGAATGTCTCGCTGGCCTCGGCTGGCGGCGACCGGCGTGCGGCGTCTTCCACCAGCGCAGCCACCTCATGTTGCAGACGATCCATGCGCGGGTCGGGATGCGCCCACTGATAGCTCAGCGCCGTCTCATCCAGTGGGCCAAGCCAGTCGGAAACGTCTCCTGCGTCCAGCAGCGCCGAGCCGGGTGGAACGAGCAGGCGAATACTATATTGCACTGGATCAATGTGATCGATCAGGCCATGCGCCCCCACAAAATCCAGCAGTTCCAGGTAGTCGTCGGCGGTCGTCCAGGGGGTGAAGGCGACGAACGTGGGACGCATGGGAATACCGGCAGCGTCAAGGATGCGTAACGCCTCTTCCACATCGGCGCGGGTATGCCCCTTCGCCAGATGGCGCAACACGTTTGGGCTGAGCGATTCCACCGCCGAGACAACAAACGCGCAGCCAAGCGTCGCAAGTTCAGGGAAGATCATGCGCCGCTCGATGATGTGCTCAATCTTGATCGTCGCGTCGAAGGTCAGCGCCGGAAACTCCTCGTGCAGGGCGCGCACAATGGCGAGCGAGTGCTTTGGCCCATTGAGAAAATCGGGATCGCCAAAGGTGATATGTTCAACGCCTTGCGCAACCTGCGCGCGGATGTCCGCCAGCACAACCTCGCGCGGGACAACGAAAAAGCGCCCGCCATAGACCGGCGTGATGGGGCAGTGCAGGCAGGTATGCAGACATCCCCGGCTAGCCTCCACATACCCCGCCGGAACGATCCGCCCATCCGCACGCACAAGCCGAGCATATCGCGCGGGCGCCTCCAGGGTCTCGCGCGCAGGGATGGCAAACGGAAGACGCGCGCGGATCGGCTCCGCTGTGTGTTCGCGTGTCCGCACGCCTGCGATGGTGGGCAACGTCGCACGCCTACCGCTGATGGAAGATGACGCAGCCTCAGCTTCAGCGTCAAGCGCCTCGACAAGCGCCAGCAGCGCCCCTTCGTATTCGCCGCCGATGCAGGCGTCGGCGTACTTCTTGAGAAGAAAATCGGCGTTGAGGGTGGCGTACAGGCCGTAGAAGCAGATCGGCGTCTGGGGGGTAAGCGAACGCACACGCGCGGCGACCTGCGTCCCAATCCTGAGGGCAGTGTGCATGGGGGAGGCAATGGCGACGAAGCGCGCCGCCCGGATAGTCGCGTCATCGAGTTCGCTTACCGTTGTGTCTATGGCGACTGGCCCATAACCCGCCTGCCTGAGCGTCGCCAGCGGCGAGGCTAGCGAGAGCGGCTGATGACCAAGCTCATAGCAGGCCACCAGCAGAACGGCGCCGGGCGCGCGTAGAGATGCGCCGACTGACGTTGAATCTGCCGTTGTCTCTGTACTTGCGGGTGAAGGAAGCGCCATTGTCGTACTACTTCTTGCGGCTGGGAGCGGGTGGCGCGCCACCTTTGCCCTTTGCGCCGCCGCCTCCTCCGCCCGGCTCATCGGGTGTCCAGCCTTCGGGCTTCTCATCGGAGTCGCCAAAGAGGAAACGTTCCATCTCGTCACGCAGGAGTTGGCGAGCGTCGGGATCGGCAAGATTCAAGCCGTAGTGGTTGATGAGCAGGCGCGATTGATCCTGCCACATCTCCCACGCCTGCTGTGAGATATGTTCATAGATGCGTTGCCCAAGCTCCCCTGGGACGGGCGGGCGATCCAGGCCGGGCAGTTCGCGCTTCAGCTTGACACACATCACCATTCGCGCCATACGATACCTTTCACTTTCTCGCTGGGGGATTCGCTCTGCCCTGCGCTGCTCGCCGATTGACCGTACCTGCCACTATGCCTATCATAGCATAGAAAGCATTGTTCTCCCATCTCGGAAGAAAAGAATTGACGTCATGAAGCTCGAACCTTTACCGGTGCGTATAATCTTCTTCGGCATGGTTGGTTCCTTCTCGCTGCCATCGCTGGCTGCGCTCTTCGACGCCGGATATGATGTGCGCACCGTCGTCATTCCGCAGCAGGCGGGCGCGACACAGGGCGACGCCACATCTTATCGGCGTTTTGCTTTGCCTGCGTCTGGCGCCCCACGCGCACGCCCAACACTGCCGATGCTTTCCACTTCGGGGCTGGCCCCAGATGGCGCGCCGCGCACAATCATCGAGTTTGCCGCCAGACGTCTCATTCCCGTGTATGAGGTAACACGGCTGAACGACCCTGGCTTCCTTACCCTGCTGGCGTCGTTTGCCCCTGATGTGATCTGCGTGGCGTGCTTCTCACGGCGCCTGCCGCCTGGGGTAGTGCGTCTGCCACGCCTGGGCTGCCTGAACGTTCACCCCTCGCTCTTGCCCGACAATCGCGGCCCCGATCCGTTGTTCTGGACATTTCGGCGCGGTGAGGCGTTCACCGGCGTCACCGTGCATCTGCTGGATGAAGGCTTCGATAGCGGGCCGATTGTTATCCAGAAGGCGATGGATATTCCAGCTGGGACAACCGAGGCGGCGCTCGAAGCGCGGCTGGCAACCCTGGGCGGCAAACTGCTGGCGCGCGCCGTGGAAGGATTGGCGACTGGCGCACTCCATCCCACTCCACAGGACACCACACGCGCCACGGGGTATGGCTGGCCGCAGGATGACGACTATGTGATCGATCTGCGCCAGGGCGATTGGTCAGCCGAGCGGGCGTATCGCTTCGCCTGTGGGATCGGCGGGCGTGGACAGGCAATGATGATCATCGCGACAGATGGCGCGCGCTTTCGCCTGATCGCCCCGCTTGAATACCTTGAATACTCTGATGATTGGAGATCGCATCTGGCGCACAATACAGCATGGCGCCAGGAGGGCGGTGATCTCTGGCTACGCTGCGCGCGGGGAATGCTTCATGTGCGCGCCGATCCTCTCTCTTGACATGCCACTCTATGATCATAGACATGATCATGAACATGATTATGCTCGTATGTGATAGGCGGCTAGAAGCACTTGTGTGGACAGTTCATAGCGAAGGGGAAAGGGCATGCCAACCAGAAACATTTATGTCGCCGATGCAGATCTCCCGCTCTTCGAGCAGGCGCAAACGCTGGCAGGAGCAAGTTTATCCGCAGTCATCGCCCAGGCGCTCCGACGGTTCGTCGCGCTTGAATCCGCTGAGCGAGAGGGTTTTGAGGAAGTCATCGTCGCGGTCAGCGGCAAAATGGGAATGGAGAAGAAGCAGTTTTTGGGGCGGCTGCTTGCGAAATGCCGCGTTCCCGGGAACCGCCCAGAGCGCATACACGCCTATCAGGTCTACCTGACGCCCAAAGGAAACTACGCCGTCCACTGGAAAGACGTTCCTGCGTTCTGGTATCGGCCCGACGCCATGCCCCATATGCCGCGTTGGGATTTCGACAGGGACGACTCTTACGAACAGGCAAGCTGGGAAGATTATACCCACCAGTGGACGGACTACACCTACCACCTCGACATCTACGACTCGCTGGAAGCCTTGCAAGAGCGCCTTCCCGAAGAGGTAGCGCGGCGAGTCGAGCAGGCGCTCGCCGGTGGGCCACCAGATGTCGAGGTGTTGGATATTTGATGTGTCCAGGAGCTACTGGCCGGTAATAGCAGCGATGCTCGTGTAGAACAACATCGGATCGATCATCACGTTGTCCCACATGACGCTGATGTGCAGGTGGGGGCCGGTTGACCAGCCGGTTGAGCCTTCCAGGCCAATCTCCTCGCCCGCCACAACATTGTCATGCGCCTTCACGAAAACCTTCAACATATGACCGTAGAGCGTAGAGACGTGATTGCAGTGATTGATGACGACTGACCAGCCAAAGCCATTAGTTGCGTCATACCCGGCCCAGATCACCTGACCGCCCTGTGCGGCGTGAATCGGGTTGCCCTGGGGCGCTGAGAGGTCTACCCCATCGTGGAACCATGAGAAACCACGTACCCAATACGAATGCGGATTCGGCGAGACAAAATCATACGCCAGGTAGTTGCCGTGCCCGTTGACTCCACAGGCGGCCTCTGGCCCGGGCGCGCCCGCATACGAGTTCCACCAGTCGGTGCCAAAGATCGTCTTGCCGTAGGTGCTTGTGGTGTTCGAGATGCTCGGCGGGCGATAATCGGCGCCATAGTTTGGGTCTTCTGGAATCTTGTACGCTTCGCCAATGGTCAACTCTTCTCCCGCAAGCAGGTTGTTCAGCTCGTAGATGCCGCCGACCTGAACGTTGAACCGCTGCGCCAGCTTCTCAGGCGAATCACCGGCCTGCGCCGTATACCAGAAGAACGCGACCTGCTGATGCAACACCACCGCGCCTGCCAGCGCCTCAAAGGGCGTCACTGGGGAGGAATCGGCGCTGCTGGTTAGGGGGATCGAGGCGAAAAGGCTCGTCAACAAGACGGCGCCGATCAGCACAAAGGTAGCGATGCGCAGACTCAGCGGGCGTTTGCGCCGCTTGATAAACGGGTTGGCAATCGCAACGCCCGACCCTGGGATCACCAGCGGCGCGCTGGCCTCGCGTGTAGCAGGCGTCGGAAGGTTTGCGCCAGCAGCCACGGGAACAAGTTCACCTCCGTGTGCGCTCTGGCCGTTCGGGCCAAACAACCCACTGCTTCCATATGGTTGCGCCATCACCTCGGCTGAGTATTCCCCAGTGTATCCCTCGTCATAGGCGTCGTGGTAGGCGCTGTCGGTGGAGGCGTATTCGCCGGTATAGGCGGGCAGCGCCTCGCTATAGTCGGTAAAGCCGCTCTCGCCATAGCTATCGGCGTCGGCTCGCTCGCCATAGGCCGTATATTCTCGCGAATCGCCTGGCATATTGTCGTTACCGTCGGCGTAGTCGCGCAATGGTCTGCTCTTGCTCACCCCTCATCCTCCCTGTTGTCTCGGTGTGTAGTTGTGTAGCGCCTTTGTCTCTCGCCCACTCAACAGCAGCCAAGACAAAGGCGGCTCCGCGCACTCTCGGAGCAGCCACTCTCTTCCTAGTCTAAAGAGGCGCTGCCTCCCTGTCAATAGGCGCATTGTCAGGGGGGAAGAAGGTACCAACGGAAATAGCACAACGCCATAGCCTGGCCAGCTCAAACTTCGCAGATCGCCTCTTGACGGCGCGTAGCTCACCATGTATACTTACACGTAAATCGTATACACCATACGATGTGAAGTTTCACAGAGAGAGGTGAGCGGCGATGCAGTTCTTTCGAGGCGGCCAGAGACGAGGCAGTGAGCGGCCAGATCGCTTCCAAAAGTTTTCCAGGCGGGCGCGTGAAGTGTTAGCCCTGGCGCAAGAGGAGGCGCAACGCCTGGGCCACAACTACATTGGCACAGAGCATATCCTGCTTGGGCTGATACGCGAAGGTGAAGGGATTGGCGCGAAGGTACTCATCAGCCTTGGCGTCAGTCTGGATGATGTGCGCACACGAGTCATGCACATCATCGGGCATGGAGATCGCATCGTCTTGGGCGAGGTGGGGCTAACACCGCGCGCCAAGCGGGTGATGGAACTGGCAGTGGATGAGGCTCGCCGTATGAACCACCCCTACGTCGGCACGGAACATCTGCTGCTGGGGCTGGTGCGCGAAGGCGAGGGCATCGCGGCGGGTGTGCTGGAAAGCATCGGCCTCACCCTTGAGCAAGTGCGCACGGCGACGCTCCAGATGCTCAGCGCAGTTGGCAATCAAAAAGATCAAGAAAGCGCGGCGCAGCCGTCTGGCGCAAGGCCGGTAAGTATGTCAGCAGTCGGCAGCGGCAACGGTGGAAGCAGCCCCAAAAACAATGTAGTCACCTGCCGACTCGACGACGCCGCGCTCGACGCGATTGACGCGCTGGTTGAGACCGGCATTCGCTCCACACGAAGCGACGCCGCCGCCTGGCTGATTGGCGCGGGCATCGAGGCGCATCGCGCGCTCTTCGAGCGCGTCTACGCCACTGTGACGGAGATACGCCAGTTGCGCGCCGAGGCGCAGGCCATCGCCCAACAGGCGCCCCAAGCGGCGGCAGACGATGCCGCCCGAAGCGACGAGCCTGCGCCGCCTGACACAATCGAAGGTGAACACGCAGCGCAGGCAGAGCAGCCTGAAGCGCCAGAAGCGCCAGAAGCGAAGAACGATGGCGAGGCGCAATCCGAATAGAGGGGCAACGTTTCCGCTCCGCGCATGTCTGGCGGGAACAGCCAGGAAGGCCCGTCCATCAGGCGGGCCTTCTCTACCTCATTCACCACTTCTTTACTCCATTCAGAAGGCCATAACTATCCCAGCGTTTTGCGCCATCGTCTATAATCAATATGGTGGCCGGCGAGTGTCAACCGGCTCCCGTGGCAAGTTGTGGCAAGCTGTGGCAAGCGATGGCGGCACAACGTGGCGCAAAGGGGATGCGATGATCTGCCCGAACTGTGGGACGACCAATCCGGCGCAAGCGCGTTTTTGCATCAACTGCGGAAAGCCTCTGCCGCGCGCCTGCCCCAACTGCGGCTCCATCAATCCAACAAACGCCCGCTTCTGCAACCAGTGCGGCTTCCCCCTCGCGCCACAGGCTCCCACCCCAGCCAACGATGGAACAGCCCACGCTTTCCAGGCGGCTGGCGCTCCCCTTTCCCCGCAGGTTGCGCTCAACGAGGCTTCTCCCGCAATCTCGTATCCCACCCCCGCCGAAGAATCCGCTGAGCAGCGACGTATCGTCACCGTGCTGTTCGCCGACCTCACCGGCTCAACCTCGCTCGCCGACGGCGCCGACCCTGAAGAGGTGCGCGAGCTGCTGCGTAGCTTCTTCATTGCCATGACGCGCGTCATTCACCGGCACGGCGGCTCCGTCGAAAAATACATCGGCGACGCAGTGATGGCTATCTTCGGCATGCCCATCGCCCATGAGGATGATCCCGTGCGTGCGATACGCGCCGCGCTGGATATGCAGGCAACGCTGCGCGTTTTCAACGCTGACCGCCGCGCTGAAGACCCCAACTCGCCGGAGCTTGCCATGCGTATTGGCATCAATACGGGCGAGGTGGTGGCCGCAGGGGACGCGGGCGAGGGTGACGACTTCCTCATCACTGGCGACGCTGTGAACGTGGCCTCGCGTCTGCAACAACTGGCGCAACCAGGCAGCGTGCTGGTTGGCCCACGCACCTATCGTGGCGCGCATGGCGCTGTGCGCTTTCGGGCGCTCGCCCCCACCACGTTGCGTGGCAAGGCGCGGCCCATCGCCGTGTGGGAGGCGCTCAGCATGCTCGACGACGGCGATGTGCCAACCTCGCGGCCACGCGGGTTGGATGGTCGCCGCTCGCCGTTGGTGGGCCGCGAGGTCGAGATGGAACTGCTTCAGGTGATCGCCCAGCGAGTCATGCGTGAACATCGCCCGTATGTTGTCACCATCCTGGGGGCGCCTGGAGTGGGCAAAACTCGCCTTGCGCGCGAATTTATCGGACGATTGATCGGCGCCGCCTCGCTTGATGATCTCGATATGCTCACTGAGGCGGAGGCCGAACAGGACGCCGAACACGATGAGGCGCTTGTCGCCACGCTAGCCACCGCCAGCGCATCCTCATCAGGGCAGCGTATAGCCGCCTCTGCTGCGCCCGAGGCCCCTGCGGGCACGCTTCCGGCAGGGGAAAACGCCACGATGGGCGAGCAGCGAGACACAGAAAGCGAAGGAGACGGGGGTGATGTAGGCGCGGCAGGCGGCTCAACACGACCATTGCTGCTGGAAGGGCGCTGCCCACCCTATGGCGAAGATGTCACCTATTGGCCGCTCGCCGAAATGCTCCGGCTGTACTGCGGCTTTTCCGTGCTTGAGCGGCCCGAACGCGCCCGCGCGAAGGTATTGGCCTGTGTGCGCCGCCGTTTCGCCGTCACGGGCCGCAACGAAGACCCCGAAGTGATTGCCGCATACCTGGGGCATACCATCGGCATCGAGTCTACCGAGCGCCGCCAGGCGTTGTTGCCGTCCGACGCGCAACAACGTCAGGAGGGGATGCAGCGAGCCTGGCGCATCTTCTTCGAGGCGCTTGCCGACGGACGCGGGCTTGTCGTGATGATAGACGATCTCCATTGGGCCGACGACGCCCTGCTCGATCTGATCGCCTATGTGGCGGCGCGCGCGAACAATGTGCCGCTGCTCTTCGTCGGCACGGCGCGCCAGGAGTTGCTCGAACGGCGGCCCGATTGGGGCGGCGGCAAACGCAACTACGCCACCATCGGCCTCGAGGCGCTTTCTTCGAGCGAAACGGCGACGCTGGTGCGCCAGTTGTTGCCGGGTGATGATGTGCCGGAGAGCCTACGTCAGAGCATCCTCATGCGCGCAGAGGGCAATCCCTTCTATGTCGAAGAGATCATCCGTATGCTGGTGGATCGCGGCGCGCTGATCGCGACGCCGGGCGAGGACGGCGCAGCCGCAGGCTGGCGCGTATCGCCCGATTGGGAAGAAAGCGACGAGATCAGCGATCCCGTCATTCCCGATACGGTACAGGGCGTGCTGGCGGCGCGTATCGATCTGCTCTCACCTGATGAGCGCGATGTCTTACAGCACGCCGCCGTCATTGGGCGCTACTTCTGGCCGAGCGCACTGCTGCATCTGGCGCGCCATCTGCAACCGGAGCCACTGGGCGCGATGCTGCAAGCCTTGCAGGCCAGGGAGTTGATCCGCCCCAGTGAGCGCGCCAGCCTGGGCATCGCTCCTGCTGGCGAGGAGGTCTATACCTTCAACCATGCGCTGACCCGCGAGGTGGTCTATAGCTCGATTCCGCGCGCCCGTCGCGCCCATGAACACCTGCGTGTGGCCGAATGGCTCGAAGACCTCAGCCACGGCGCACCCGAAGATTTTGCCTTCACCGAGTTGCTTGCTCAGCACTACTATCGCTACTATGTGCAGGCGGGGCTGGCGCGCTCACGTCGCCAGCAGCGCCGCCGAGACATTCGTGAAAAGGTGACGCGCTATCTGCGGTTGGCAGGCGATCAAGCGGTGGCGCGTCAGGCGTTAGCGAAAGCTGATAGTTACTATACTGACGCACTCAACCTCCTGGATGAGGATGGACAACGCGCCGATGGGCCGCTGTGCGTGGAACTGTTGATGCAGCGTGGCGCTGCGCGCTGGCTTGCCTTGCGCGCCGACGACGCCTGGAATGACTATCGCACGGCGCTGCGAATCTGGTCAGCCTATACCACCGCTGTTACGGGCGTCGCCCAGGCAATAGACATCACCGACGGCTCCGCCGAGACGGCGCTACAGCCGCCAGAGGTTATCCTCAGTCCCATCGAGACACTCGCCCAATCTGTGGAAACCGTAGCGCCGGACGAACACGACGCCGAAATGGATGAGGATGAGCAGGCCGCTGAGGAAAACCAGGCAGAGGAAAATCAAGACGGCTCGACGCTGAGCGACGACAAACTCAAGCTCCCGCCGGACTGGCAGGCGCGCGGGATGCAATTGTATCGCCTGCTGGCGCAGCTTCCCACGCGCGACCCTGGCGTCTTCAAGCGGCTACCTCCGCATGAAGAGTTACGCGCCTATCTGGAGGAAGGTCTCCGGCTGGCGGAAGAATCGGGTCAGCGCGATTCGCTCGACTACGCCGGACTGCTCACCGCCAAGAGCTTCTTCTGGTGGTCGTGGGCGGAACAACGCAGCGAACGCGAACTGCTCGACGCCTATCGCAGTGCGCGCGAGGCTGTGCGCATCACCGAGGCGCTTGGCGACCCACGCGGCGCCTCTGAGGCGCTCGACGCGCTGGGCAATGTGCAGGCGATCACCACCGATCTGCGGGGCTATCTCGAAAGCCAATCGCGACGGCTCGACTGGGCGCGGCAGATTAACGACCAGAATGAACTGCTCGACATCTACGATGAGGTCAGCCAGGCGCACATGATGGTAGGGGAGTATGCGGAGGCCGAACGCTATGCGCAGTTGGCATTCAAGCTGGCCGATGAATCGGATGTGGATGCGTTCCGGTCGGGGGCGCTCGCGCATCAGGTCTTGACCTACTACGAGTGGGATCACTGGCCTGAGGCGCTGCGTGTCGGCGCCGAGTTCCAGCAGTCGTTCACCCATCTGGGAACGACTCCGCCCAGGCACTACTCATGGGCGCTGCTCTCCCTGGCGATCATCTACGCGCGTCAGGGCGCAGCAGACCAAGCCGAGCGGTTGGCGCGCATCGTCGCCGAGCAGCCGCCATCGTATCCCGCGCAATACATCGAGGTGGCGCGCGCGCAACTCGCGTTGGCGCGTGGCGAGACACAGGCGGCCCGCCAGACATTATTGGCGGCGCTGGATACGCGCTCAGGGCGACACAGCATGGCGGCGCTGGTGGCTGAGCTTGCCGAACTGGCCGCGCGCACTGGCGATATGGAATTATACGGGCGCTACGGCGCACAGGCGCTTGAGCTTGGCTGGCGCTCCGGCGCACGCAAGGCGCTGGCCCAGGCAACCCGTGCCCGCGCGATGGTGGCTATCGCCGAAGGTCGCTGGGACGACGCCCACGCCGACGCCCGTAGCGCGCTCACCCGCTATCGCGAACTGGGAACCACCTGGGAAGAGGGCCGCTCACGCTATGTGCTGGCCAGTCTGTATCTGCGACGCAAGCTGGCGGGCGACGACATCCGCGCCCGTGAGGAACTAACCCAGGCGCTAGAGCAGTTCGAGGCGCTGCATGCCGTGCGCGATATTGCCCGCGCACGCGGCGCGCTGGCGAGCGCCGATACGCGCCTGCCGTAGCACATAATAATGTTTCCTTTCCTCTTTTTGGCCAACGCCTGTACTTCTTCGTCTGAGAAAGCTGGTATACTGTGACGATTCCCCCGCCTCAAGGCTGGGGCTTCTTGACTTACGAAGAAGTTTGAGACTGTCGCCCCAGTCTCAAAATGTTCAGACTGGCATTCAGATCACGGTCGATCACCAGCCCACAACAGGGACAGGTGTACGTCCGTTCTGAGAAGGGCATCTTGTGCCGATGGCCGCAGCCCGAACAGTCCTGCAAGGTATAGGCAGGATTCACCGCAACGAACTGACGACCGGCCCATGCTGCCTTGTACGCCAGAAGGTGCGCGAAGTGGTTCACGCCGCATCCGCGATGGATTTTGCCAGACAATGGTTGTGGAGCATGCGAGCATGCGATTCACGGAGAGGTCTTCGACGGCGATCCGGTCATGGTAATCTGCCGGAAGGTGATCTTCCCTTTGATGACTCCATGCTGTCTTCGCTCCCAGAGGCCCGCCGTATTGTGTTGCGTGCGCTACGCCAACGAGTACGCCGAGCAAATTTCCAGCGAAACGTTTTGATCGTGTACGAACGCCAATGCGCAATGTGCCGTACACAGCTCGATCTTATCGAGGCAGCTCATGTCATTCCTGTTGCTCATCCCCAAAGCGTTGATGTGGTTCCCAATGGGATTGCGCTCTGTGTTCTTCATCATCGGGCCTTCTCAGGGCAACTATATTCTGATATAGGAGATGCTAAGCTAGAGGAGCGTAACCATTCGTTCGCTGTCAACCGTAGTAGTAGTAGTATAGGCGCCACCAAACCTAAATCATGAAGCGGTGAAGTCACCCATGATCGCATCACAGCCACATTTCTGCCACATCTGCGGACGCCAGTTGTCCGGGCGCTACTACCAGTATGATTCGGGGCTGGTGGTCTGCGCCACCTGCGACGACCGTAGCCCCCGCTGCGCCCGCTGCAATGTGCCGCTTCCCCCGGCGGATAGCGTCCTCATCGCCGGGCGCGTGCGCCTGTGTCGTGGGTGCCGCGCCGTCGTCTCGCACTGCGCCGCCTGCAACGAGCCGATCATTCACGAATGGTATACCTTCGGTGAGATCGTGCCCGCGCCCGAACGCCGCTTCTGCACACGCTGTGTACAGAGCCGCCCGCGCTGTGACCTCTGCCATGCGCCAACCAATGTCACACCGACCATCCTCAGCCACGGCCAGTTTCGGTGCGCCCTCTGCGCCAGCGATATGGCGCTCACGGAATCGGCCATCCGCAACGCCTATGTGGACGCCGTGGCCACCTTCCAGCAGATTACCGGGCGGCGGCTTGAAACAATCCCGCCGTTGCATGTGGTTGGGCGATTGGAAATGACCAGCGCGCGCCGCCAGTTCTTGCAAGGGACGCAGCACACACAACACACGTCCACCCCAGCGCCTCAGCAGCTTGGCCGCCTGATTCGTCAGAGTTTGCCCATTCGCGACGACCATGCTCTCCGGCGTGAGCAACTCAACGATGAGGCCGAGGCGCGTCATACGCTTGGCTTCTTTGTGCGAACACACGACAAAACGGCAATCTACATCGAGATGGGGCTGACACGCGGACTCTTGCTAGGGACGCTGACCCATGAACTGGGACACGCCTGGCAATCCGAACAACTGGCGCACGGGGCGCCTCATCTCGATCCGCTGATCGAAGAAGGCTTCGCCGAGTGGATCGCCTATCATGCGCTCGAAGATCGTGGCTATATCACCCTGACACAGCGCGCAGTCAAACGCAATGATCTCTATGGGCGCGGCCTGCGCCACTTCCTGGCAATCGAGCAGGCGCATGGGTTGGGCGGCGTGATCAGCGTCGCGCTCGGCAGCCGCCTCCCCTAACCACCCTGAAACGCTCCGGCTGCGAATCAGGCCAAATAGTGCTCGACCGTCTCACCAGGCCGTGTCTGTGCCTCATCGGGATTCTGCCCCGCGTTGCGGCGCGCACGACGCTGCCGCAGGAGATCCCAACATTGGTCAAGGTTGACCTCAAGCTCTTTGAGCCGCGCGCGTTGCTCCTCGGTGAGGCCACCGCTTGCCGCCGCCTGTTGATCGAGTTGGTGTTCTTCTTTGACCAATTCATCTATCCGTTGCAAAATCTCAGGATCGTTCATTGCTTTCCCTCTTTGGTCGGCTCTGTCTCATGTTCCATGCGCTTCGTGATCGCGCGCTCGCCAGGGACGCCCGTGGCGCTGGCGGCTTTTCCAGCATAGCACATCCCCGCCACATCCTGCGGGTGCGCCAACAGGCGTCCGGGCTGGCGAATGACAGGACAGATTACAGAGATTACAGAGATTACAGGTTGGCGATCTGCTCGACGACAAACGCGGCGATGTTGCGTACAGTATCGAAGTTTTCGGGAACGAGATCGCTTTGTGTCACCTGAATCCCATAGGTATCCTCGACGAACAGCGCGATCTCAAGGACGCCGGTCGCATCTATAATA
Organism: Pseudomonadota bacterium; assembly: GCA_021324535.1. Classification (GTDB taxonomy): domain Bacteria; phylum Chloroflexota; class Ktedonobacteria; order Ktedonobacterales; family JADMIN01; genus JAJPIU01. Next base: position 296 of record JAJPIU010000045.1, on the reverse strand, counting down.
CCCTGCTCCAGCAAGGGCATGTCGTCGTCGAGGGTATCCGCAGCGCCGTCATAGAGAAAGTTCATCACGATAAACTCATGCACCTGATCACGCACGATCTCGATGCCTACCCGATCTACCAGTTCATCCATCGCTTTCTACCTTTCTCTCAACTGAGCGCATCATTCATAAGGCTCGCGCTGTGGCGGCGGTTCGCCACGAGACATGCCACCAGCGTCTCCTTCCAGATCAGGGTAGTCTGGAGACCCTGGATAGGGATACATCTGCATACTGTGCTGGCTTTGTGGACTTTGTGG
>JAJPIU010000210.1 GCA_021324535.1 Pseudomonadota bacterium | reverse complement strand
TTGCGGCCCTCCGCCAACACCTGTTTGAGGATGTTCGTCGTGACGACCTCACCCCCATGCGGCGCGAAGTGGTGCGCCTCTTCGATCAAGATGAAGACGGGATAGGGTAGGTGGCGCTCATCGCCCAGGTGGACTTTGCCGCGCTCGGTATCCATGCGCGCACGATAGACCCGCCGTAGCAACGTCGCGACGATCACCTGCTGGTCGCGCTCGTCCACCTCGTTCAACTGCACGACGGTACACTGCCCAGGCTTCAGCACTTCGCGCAAATCGAGGTGGAAGTGGGGGTCAAACACCATGTTGTTCTCGCCAAAGCGTTCGTCAATCTTCCAATGCAGCGCCGCAACCGTGCTGTTTCCGCTGTCGTCGCCGCTTTCTTCGTTGCGGTCGCGCGCCACATCGCTGACCGCGCGTTTGAGTTCCTCCGCCGTCCAGGGATGGCCACGCTTGGCGCGCCGCAGATTCTCATACGCGCGCCCCAGGAAGTGGTGCTGCTTGTCGGTCATGTTGGGCAGCAGGTAGCGCAGATCGCTCAGTTCGAGCGTCGAGAGTCGCACTTTCACCTCGTCATGGCGATAGAGCTTCGTGGTGGCCTGATAGCGCGGGCGACGCGGCCCGGCGCTGTTTGCGCCCTCATCGCGGAACTCCGTGCCGTTCATCAGTTCTTGCAGCGTGGAGTATTCGCCGTGGGGATCGATCACCAGCACGGCGGCTTTGTTGTACGGGCGCATCAGCTCTTCGATAATCACGCTGGCGAGGTAGCTTTTGCCCGCGCCAGTGCTGGCGATGATGGCAAGATGCGTGCTGACGACATCCTTCACGTCCAGCGCGATGGGCACGGCTCCCACCGGGCGAGTGAGCAGCGATCCCACCAACGCGCTGCCTTGTTCGCCAACCTGTTTGCGCGAGAGGACGCCTGCCAGCCAGGCGTCGTCGGCCAGGTAGATAGGCGTGCCGGAGCTAGGAGGAATCCAGGGATTGATGAATGCGCCAAACGCGGCGTCGTAGTAGCCCATGATGGCGACGTGTAGCTCAAAGAGGTCGCTGGCGCGCTGATCGTAGCCTACCAGCGCGGCCACCTCAGCGGGGGCGACGCCTGGCTCCGCCAGGAAGGTATCGGGGAACAACTGCACAGGATCGCGTCGCAGAATGCGCCCAAGCACGCGCCGTGGCGCGCCTGGAGTGGCGCCGTTGGCGTTGTTCGCCCCTGGTGTTGTCTCGGTGTCAAGCTCATAATAGACGTACTCGCCGTTTTTGAGCAGGCGATCCTCATCGCGCGAGATGAAGGTATATTCGTGAATGGTCTCACCTGGGCCTTTGGTGATGCCGACTGGCTGAGGATTGGCCGCTGGCATAGCGGGCGCTGTGGGTGGGCGCTGGTTGCGTTGGGCTGGCTGGCGGTTCTGCATGGTGGTCTCCTCATCGCGTGGCTGGCGGGCGGTAGTGGCGGTGAACGACGTGGCGGGCGAGCGTGGTGGGCGGGTGAACCCGCGCCTAAGGGCCTGCGGCCACGAAGTCCGCCTGCGCGGGCTAGATTCATGTGTCATCCGGCGGTGACGACCTTGAGCCGCCAGGCGAAGTTACGTTTGACGATGGAGAGCAACGCCGTCTTCTCAGGGAAGAGTGCTTCGAGTTGCTCCACCGTCCGCAGGATGGCCAGCGGCAGCAGTGGATGTCCCTGGGCGATGGCGTGGGGCAGGTAGCCCATATGCAGCGTAGGGCCGGGCGCGTCTGGATTGGCGAAGAAGTGGAAAGCGCGTATCTCGTCGGTAGTGAGCGTAGTGGCGACCGCGCCAAGATCGGGCGCGAGTGGTGGCGTGCCGTGGCTGACGATGTAACCGGTTGGCGTCAGGGTGATCGTCCCCAACAGCAGAATCGAGACGAGCGTGGCACGTTCGGTGAGGTAATCCGGTGAGAAGAGCGCGACCTGTTCGTCGTTCGAGAGGCGCGGCCCCAGCGCGCCAAACGCAGGATTGAGCAGGAGGGTGTCGTAGATCAGCCCAATCGCCCAGGCTCGCGCATCGGCCCACTCGCGGCGTATCTCGCCTGCTATGCCGCCAGAGATGGCTGGAGCTTGCGGCCTTTCCAGCGCATCGGGCGTATGTGGGGCAATCAGCCAGCGCGCATCATCAGCGGATGTGGCGTCGGCTGGCGCGGGGCCGCTGTTCGGTGGTGTGGCGCGTAGGGGGATACGCACGAAGCCGCCAAAGGCGTAGTCGGCGGGGGCGGGCGGCATGGCGATCTCGCCTGCGCCGAAGACCTGGCAACTATAGCGCACATGCGACTCCGAGCGGACGATCTTGCCGATGGTGGCGCGGCGTATGGTTGTAGCTACGCTGGCGGCTATCTGCGCGCTGTCGGCGCTGTGTGGCGCACGCTGGCCGGTTGGCGCGGGCATGGCCTGCGGTTGTGCCTGGGCAGGGTGTTTGGGCGTTCCCATGCGCTATGCTCCTTGTTCTCCTCGCTCTGTCGGGCGGCGCTCCTGGTGAATTGCGGTGACGCGCATACTGTATGGGGAATATCAGGCGATCATCTCTGTTGAGCGAAGTATAGCACATGGCATAGAACAGGCGGACAAACGGGGCATTGTTGGCGATGGTCATGTGAAGGACTTAGTGATACGGGCAGGGAACGCATCAT
>JAJPIU010000145.1 GCA_021324535.1 Pseudomonadota bacterium | reverse complement strand
GCTCTTCGCTCGTGTGGCGACCGACGCCGAACGCGAGAGCCTGACGCGCCTGGGCGATCAGGTGTTGGAGGAACTGAACGTCAAGCGGCTGGAACTGCTGCCTGCCGAGAGCGACATGCTGACCTATACGCTCCGTCCCCAGCGCCAGAAGCTCGGCCCCAAATATGGGAAGTTGCTGCCCAAGATCGTCGCAGCTCTCCAGACGATGGACGCTCATGCCACGCAAGAGGCTGCGCGAAGCCTACGCTTTGCTGGCGAGCTTGGGTTGGAGGTAGACGGTCAGCCGGTGACGCTATTCGCCGACGAGGTGGAGCTTGAGGCGAGCGCACGTGCAGGTTTCGTGGCGGCGGAGGATCGTGGTTATGTGGTCGCACTGGAGACGACGCTGACGCCGGAATTGCTGGCCGAGGGGCTGGCGCGCGACCTTGCGCATACGATCCAGGATGTGCGCAAGCGGGCGGGTCTGGCCATCGAGGACACGATAGATACGGTGATCAGCGGCGATGCGGAGTTGGCGCAGGTGGCGCGCCAGTTCAGCGGCTATCTCAAAGACGAGACGCTGACGCGCGAGCTGACGGTGAGCGAGTCGCCAACCAATGCGGCGACGCCAGGGGGATACACCGAGGTGATCCCGGCGGCGAAGCTGGGCGGCCACGAGACGGTGATCACTGTAGTCAAGCAGTGAGTAGATAGCCTATAGTCCAGACCCCTCTCAGCAGGAGAGGGGTCTTTTTTGCATATCCCTGGGTGATAAAACCATTGACAGTCGCCGCCATATGCGCTACGCTGGCTAGGAGACAACGAGAGCGATCATACTGCACGTCAAAGGTGAGATATGCGAAGGTGGAGATGGCCCAGGGTGGGCGCCAGGCCAGTGATGGTGAGCGCAGGCGCTGTGATCGCGCTGGCATTGGTGGTGATACTGCTGATCGCTGACAACGGCGCCCCGACGATGCGCCCTCTTTCCCTTCATCGTCCCTTTGCGCATCAGGCGACTCAACGCTCCGATCTGCCAGCTGCGCGCTCGTTTGCCGCGCTCGATGCAATCAACTGCCCAACCGGCTCACAGAACCTGCTTTCGGTGAGTCGCGTGCCTGTAGATGCGCCTCCCATACAGGCCGCAGTGGCAGCGCGAACCACCACTCAGGCAAGCGCGCCGCCTGCCATCAGCGCGGCAGCCGCCTATCTGTTCGATCCTGATACCGGGCGAGTGTTGTATGCGTTCAACGCCAACCAGGAGCGCGCGATGGCCAGCACCACCAAGATCATGACGGCGGTGACGGCACTGGAGTTTGGCTCACTCAGCCAGATGATCACCATCGGCCCGGATAGTATCGCCATGCAGAACGGGCAAGATAGCGTGGCTGGTTTGAAATTGGGTGACAAGCTCACGCTTTGTGATCTGCTCTACGCGCTGCTGTTGCCCTCTGGTGACGACGCCGCCGTGGCAATCGCCGAAGGGGTTGCAGGAACGCAGGCGCGCTTTGTGAGCGAGATGAACGCCGAGGCGGCGCTGCTCGGCCTCTGGCATACGCACTATGAAAACCCTACGGGGCTGGATCAAAATGGGCACTACACCACCGCAATCGATCTTGGTCGCCTTGCCGCCTTCGCCATGAACATTCCTGCCTTTGCCCAGGTGGTCGGCACGGCGAAGTACACCGTTCCGGCGACCGCCGATCACACGACCTATACCTGGCAAACAACTAATGAGCTTCTGACGGCGACACCCACTCCTGGCGCAACAAATCCAATAACCCCTTACCCCGGCACGACGGGCGTGAAGACGGGTTATACCGGCAATGCGCTTTACTGCCTGGTGTTTTCCGCTACGCGCAATGGCAGACGCCTGATCGGCGTGTTGCTGGGCGAGCCGGACGCCACCGGCGATACTGGCCGCTTCACCGACGCTATCGCGTTGCTCAACTGGGGCTTCGGCGTCAGCTAGCTGTTGCTGTCATGCTGTTGGGGTGACGCTTGTCGTCAGGCTGGCGATCTTCCAGACGCCATTTTGTAGCGCAAATGTAAAGACCGTTGGGAAGGTGATTTGCTGGTTGGCGCCCTGTGTCACGAACGTGACGTTGACCTTTCCGTATGTGGCGCCCACTTTATAGGTAGTCAGGTCAGGCTGGCATTGCGTCAGTTTGAGGCCGCCGTTCTCTCCGCTGAAGGCATGGGCATAGGCCAGCGCGAAGTCTTGTTCGCTGCCGGGCGCCTGTGCGCCAGTGGCAAGCTGCGCATAGGCCAGCGCATAGTTTCCTACCATCACGGCGTCACAAAACCTTGCCTGCGTCAGTAGTGGGCCAACATCAGTCCCTTCCAGAGTGGAAGCGATCTGATCCACCCGCCAGGAGCCTCCCTGTTGAATCAGGGTCAGCGCGCCTCGGAGTGTCTGGTTGCGCACAATCACTGTGGCGACACTTACGCTGGTAGGCGCGCGATAGGTGAAGCCCACGCTGGAAGGACTCGTGACGCTGCACGAGTTGATCACCCCGTTCAGTTGATCGTGCAGTTGATTTGACAGCACGAAGAGCCGCTGGCTGAGCGTCGCCTGATAGCGCGAAGAGAGCAGCATATACGCCGAAGAGTAGCTCTGAGAGCGGAGGTCGGCGCAAAACACTTGCGCCGTTTCATAAGGACGCTCGGCTTGGGTGGTGGTATAGACGCCGTACCCCGCTACACCCAAGAACGCCAGCACAACGAGCAGGATCATCAGACCCCCAAAACTGAAGCCGCCCCGCTGTTTGGCCGACAGTGTTGGAATAGGAGCAGGGCGCACAGGTGGCGCAACCGGCTCGGCTGGAGCGATTGGCGCAGCATGAGCTGACCACTCCGGCGGCGCGACCGAGCGTGTCTGTTGGGGCGCGCGCCGTATTGGCGGCTGCTGGGGTGGCGCCGTTGGGCGCGGACTTGGTCGTGGGGGCGCATAGGGCTGCGCCTGGGCCTGCATGTCAGGCGGGACGTAGCGAGAAGTTTGCCGCTGCTCGCGCACAGGCGCCTCGGTTGTGCGTGGCTGCGCGGGCGGAGGGGTAGCCAGCTCAGGCGCAGGCAGGGGCGGCATGGCGAGTAATGGCGTTGAAAGATCGGGCCATTCGCTTTCCGCTGCGCTGCTGATCTCATCTGGCGCTGTAGACGCCGTTGGCTGCTCGGCTGGCGTGGTTGATCTGTAGGTAGACGGTGGAACGATCTGCGCTGGCTTGCCGGTTGTCGCTCGCGGTTGGGCGCTTGCCGGTGGTGTATGTGAACCCTGCTCAAGTGGGCGCTGAGGCAGGCGTGCGGTAGACTGTTCGGAGATGTCGGGTGTGTGCGCAGGAGGCGCGGCAGGAGCGGCGACAGTGGGCGCTTTTTCTGTAGGGGCGAACTCCGCCGGTTGCGTGGTGGCGTCGAGGGGATCGGGATAAGCGGGCGTGGATGATGGGAAGAGCCAGGGCGCTACGGCGCGCGCCTCTTGCTGGCGCGATGTGGCCTCGAGAACAGGGTAATTCTCTGGCGCCTCTGTGGACGTAGTGGACTCGGTTGGCCAGAGCGGTTCGGGCGCTTGTGTTGTCTGAGCCGTTTGTGTTGCGCCTTGCCCAGTACCTTGCCCCGCGCCAACGTCAGGGAGCGTCGGCTCATCAGCCAGCGCGGCGAACGCCTGGGCCAGCGAGGCGGCGTCGTCTTCGTCACGCTGCGCTGGCGCGCCTGTAGAGCGGGCGCTTTGGGCGGCGCCGTCATGCTGCTCGTTGCTTGTATTCGCCCCATCTGGTGATTCCGAGTTCGCCACGCGCATCCCCTTGTCTTCAACTATGCCCCATTGCTGCTGTCCCAGGACACTCAGACACTTGTCCCTACAGTATAACGCTTGGGAGCCAGACTTGCACTAGACTTGCGTCACACGCCCTTTGGATGGTATGACGTGCTAGCGCCATGTATCATGTATAAGGCGACTATGAGCATACGAATATGCACAGAGAGAGACAGAGAACACAATGGAAGAGACGCAGCTCGTTCGTATCAGCAAGTTTCTGAGCAAGCACCTGCGCCACCAGCCGCAACGCCTCAGCCTGACGCTGGCTCCTGGCGGGTGGGTAGATGTTGGCGCGCTGCTGGCTGCCTGTGCAGCGCATGGTATGCCCCTGAAGCGCGCCGAACTCGATGAGGTGGTGGAGCGCAACAGCAAGCAGCGGTTCAGCTACGATGAGACGGGTGAGCGCATCCGCGCCAACCAGGGGCACAGTGTGGAAGTTGACTTGCAACTGGCGCCCCTCGCGCCGCCTGATACGCTCTACCACGGCACAGGCGAACATGCGGTTACGGCGATCCTGCGCCAGGGCTTGCTGAAGATGAAACGCCACCATGTTCACCTCTCGCCTGATATTCCCACAGCGCGCATGGTAGGTAAGCGGCATGGGCGTCCGGTGATCTTCCAGGTGGACACGGCGACGATGGCGAATGCAGGCATGCTCTTCTATCGTTCCGCGAACGGCGTCTGGCTAACCGATCACGTTCCCCCACAGTATCTCACTATCATAGAGAAACCGAATGGCGCTTGAGTCGGCGACTGTCGTGGTATATTCTTGAACACATGGGAGTGTGACGATGGTCAGCGTGGTAACAGGCGATCTGTTCGAATCTAACGCGCAAACGCTCGTCAACACCGTTAACTGCGTAGGAGTCATGGGGAAAGGTGTGGCGCTGGAGTTTAAGCGACGTTTTCCTGAAATGTACAAAGATTACGAGCAGCGATGCGTTGCTGGTTTGGTACGCTTAGGGGAACCCTATCTATTTAAGACCCTCATACCTCCCTGGATTGTGAATTTCCCTACAAAAGATCACTGGCGATCCGTCTCGCGACTCATCGATATCATAAACGGATTAGAGTATCTTGAACAGCATTATAGAGAGTGGGGTATAACCTCACTTGCAGTACCTCCTCTTGGCTGCGGATTTGGCCAACTTGAGTGGCGTGTGGTGGGGCCTAACCTTTACCGGGCGCTGAGTAAGTTCGATATTCCCGTTGAGCTATATGCGCCTCCCGGTACACCACAGGCCGAGTTGGATGAGGTCTTTCTTTCAGGTGGCTCATACTCATCAGGCGAAAAAACCTCCACTGGCGAAGACTTGCGAATTCCTGCCGCATGGGTTGCGCTAGTGGATATTCTTGCCAGGATCGAGCAGCAACCCTATCACTGGCAGGTTGGAAGGATAGCATTCCAAAAGATTGCTTACTTTGCAACAGAGAGCGGCATCCCAACAAATCTCACATACAAGCGAGGTAGTTATGGCCCGTTCGCGGCTGATCTCAAGAAGCTGATGACAAAGCTGGTGAATAACGGGCTGCTAATCGAAGAGCGTTCTGGCAGTTTTCTCGTCACAAGGGTTGGGATGACTTATGCTGACGCAGCAAAAGCGTACAAAAGTGACCTTAGTGTTTGGGAAGCAACACTTGACCGAATTGCGGATCTCTTCTTACGGATGGATACTACCCATGCAGAGATAGCTGCAACGGTTCATTTTGTGGCGCGCGAATTGATGGAGAGGAGCAACGGAGCTATTTCCGAAGAACAGGTACTTGACGAGGTAAAAGCCTGGAAGATCAAGAGACGCCCTCTGCTGAAGGAGAAGGAGATAGCCCAAGCAATTCGTAATCTCAACCTCTTGGGATGGATAGACGTCGAAGTTTCGGAGTATCTACCAATTCAGGATGAGTTATATGCAAACGCCTGATCTTTATACGTGCTTTGGGGAGATAAACGCTATGCGGTTGTTACTTTTGATGACGCCCAACACATATCGCGCCCAGGCTTTTGTTGAGGCGGCGCGGCGGCTGGATGTCGAGGTGGTTCGGGGAGTAGACCTGCCTCCAGCAATCGCGGCGGAATGGAATGTACCCCTCGCGCTCGATTTTGCCAACACCCAGGCCGCGACGCAGGCCATCATTGAGTATGCAGCCAAGCGCCCGTTTGACGCCATTGTTCCGGTGGACGATGGGGCGACGCTGCTGGCTGCGCGAGCCGCCGCCGCTCTTGGCCTGCCACACAATCCACCGGAGGCGGCTGAGGCGGCGCGCGATAAGGGCATCATGCGGGCGTTGATGTCTGCCGCAGGCGTGCCATGCCCCGTGTTTCGGCGTTTTCCGCTGGCGAGTGATCCGGCTGAGATCGCGCGGCAGGTGGAGTATCCCTGCGTGGTGAAGCCGCTGCGTCTTTCCGGCAGCCGTGGGGTTATTCGCGCCAATGTTCCCACAGAGTTTGTGGCAGCGTTCGAGCGGCTGAAGCGCATCCTGCTGGGCGACGGCTTTCCGCTTGCCAGCACAGACATCCTCGTGGAAGACTTCATTCCTGGGGTTGAGGTGGCGCTCGAAGGATTGCTGACGGACGGCGAGCTGCATACGCTGGCGATTTTTGATAAGCCCGATCCGCTTGACGGCCCCTTCTTCGAGGAGACGATCTACGTGACGCCCTCGCGTCTGAGCGACGAACAACAGGCGGCGGTCTCGGGGTGTGTGGCGGCGGCGGCAAAGTCAATTGGCCTACGCGACGGCCCAACGCACGCCGAGGTGCGGGTGAACGAGCATGGCCCGTGGATGGTGGAGATCGCCGGGCGCTCGATTGGCGGTCTCTGCTCCACCATCCTGGAGTTTGGCGCGCAGATGAGCCTGGAAGAGATCATCCTGCGCAACGCGCTTAGCCTGCCATTGCCCACGCTCGACCGCTCCGGCCCAGCGGCGGGCGTGATGATGATCCCCATCCCCAGAACCGGCGTGCTGGGCAAGGTGGAGGGAATTGAACGCGCCTGCGCCGTTCCACATATCACTGGTGTAGACATCTCAATCAAGCCGCACACCCAGGTGATCGCCCTGCCGGAGGGCAACAGCTATCTTGGCTTCATCTTCGCGCGCGCCGACGATCCCGCGACCGCAGAGGCTGCCCTGCGCGCCGCCCACGCCGAACTACGCTTCGAGATTCGCCCCCTGATCATGCTTGCAGGATAACATAATATTCCCCTCTCCCGCCATGGCGGGAGAGGGGCCAGGGGTGGGGCTACTCCGCCATCTTCTCGCTTTCCAGCAGTTTGCGCTTGCGGGCCAGCCCCCAACGATAGCCGCCCAGACCACCATCGCTGCGCAGCGCACGGTGGCAGGGAATCACCGGCGCGATGGGGTTCGCCGCGCATGCCTGGCCCACCGCGCGCACGGCCCCCGGCTGACCAATCGCCTCGGCGATCTGGCGGTACGAGCGCGTCTCGCCGTAGGGGATGGCCTGCAACGCCTCCCACACGCGCCGCTGGAAGGCTGTGGCGCGTACATCCAGGGGCAGATCGAGCGCAGGCTGCTGACCGGCAAGGTAATTTGCGATGGCGGAGACAATCTCCGCCATGCCGGGGTCGTCGCGCTGTAACGTAGCGGCGGGAAACTCGCGAGCCAACCCATCGAGCAATTCGCCGTCGTCCTCCCCCATGCGGATGGCGCAGACGCCACGCTCCGTCCGCGCGACAAGCAACCGCCCCAGCGGACTATCAGCCAGGGTATAGCGGATGGTCTGCGCCTGCGCGCCGCGCCGATACGCGCCAGGGGTCATGCCCAGATGATCGGCGGCTCGCTCATACACGCGGCTGCTCGACGAGAAACCTGCGGCGTACTGCGCGGTGATCACATCGTCGCCTGCCTGAAGCGCGTCCTTCAGACGCCCCAACCGGAGCGCCTCTATGTATTGCCGTGGGCTGACGCCAACGATCTGCTTGAAAACCCGCTGCAAGTGGAACGGGCTGATGTGCGCCCGGTCGCTCAGTTCGCGCAAAGTCAGTGTCTCATCGAGATGCTCGTCAATATAGGCGCAGAGCCGCTGGATGTCCGCGAGGGCGGCGGGCGGTGTGGGCGCAGTAGTCGCAGGATGACAGCGTTTGCATGCGCGATAGCCTGCCGCCTCAGCCTGCGCAGAAGTCGCATAGAAGCTGACCTGCGCTCGGCGTGGTCGCCGAGATGGGCAGGTGGGGCGGCAATAGACACCGGTCGAGCGGACGGCGAAGACAAACGCGCCATCGTAGGTTGCGTCACGCGCGAGGGTGGCCGCCCATCTGGCCTCGTCGCTGAGGGCGCCGGTTGGCTGTAAGATGGACTGCGAGGGGCGTGTTTCGCTCCTCACAGAAGAATTGGCTGCTGGCAATGCGCTCACCATTGGAGTTGCTCCTATTCCCTGGATGGTTTAGTATTGTACCATGCCTTCTAATGGTACGCGCATCTCTGTATGACAAACTGTCCGTTTCTTGCGCGGTAAATGTCCAGGATCAAGACCAAGACAAGATATGAGGAGGCGACGTATGAACCCAAGTCAGTGGCCGACAGTTCCAGTTGTTCCCTCGCCGGATGAGCCTCCCCTATACGCTCCAATCGCTCCACAACCCAAGATACGCGGCGCCAGGCGCAGTGGGATACTTGGCCTCTCCGGCGGGACGCTGGCGGGCGTCGCTAGCTTCTTTACGCTGGTGACTGTCACGCAGGTCGGTTGTGGCTCCTCTTTGCGCAATGGTTCCTATACGGGCGTTGATCTGCTTACCCAACCGAGCGTATACTTCCCTGGCTGGCTCTTTTGGCTTGGGGTGATCGTTGCGCCGCTTGGGGTTGGCCTGGGCGCGTTTGTGGTTGCGGCGCTTCGTCCCGCGCTTCCGCGCTTTGCGCTGTATCTGCGGACTATCGCGGTGAGCGGGCTAACGATTTTTCTTGTTGGCGCGCTCTCGCTGACGCTGATTGTGCGAACCATCGTGGGAAATGTCAGTTATGGGATGGCGTTCTTTGTCTTGCTGCTTGGCGGGACTATCGGGGCGCTCGCATTGCTGTCGCTGCTCTGGGAGTCCACCCTGCCGACGGATATGCGGGGAGAGAGCAAGGAATACCAGCTTGGTTTTTGGGCTGGGGCAAGTGGCGTATTTCTCACCGGTGGCGCATTCCTCTATCCTGAGTTTCCGTTCTTTGCGTTGCTCGTGGTAACAGCGCCGTTTTCGCGTGCGCATCTGCAGGACTATAGTCTGGCTGGCTTTGTCGCGCTGGCGCTGGCAGCCCTTTTGTTTTTTGCGATCGTCGGCGGACACCAGGTGGAGCGCGTCAATCGTACTACTCCCCTCTCTCCAGCTACGCTATTTATGAGCCGCCTGGGACGCGCCCTGGGGTATGGGATAGTGCTGTATACGATTCTCATCGCTGGCTACTTGCTGCTTCCGAGCATCAGTCACCTAGGGCGCTAAGCGCGCCGACTCTTGCGGCGCTTACCACTGGCAGGCCGGGCGCTGTTTCATTCGAGCCACCTGTGTAGGCTCACCAGTGTAAGCGACTACTCGCCCGGCAGGGTATCGTCATCCATGCCCAGGCTACGGTGGTATTGCTGTGGAGCCTGCCCGGCGCTAAACCCTTCGTTATAGACGTTGCGGCGTACCAGATAGCGCAGGAAGAGCAACCGTCGCCGCGCAATCGGCGAACCGGCGGTCGCCTCGGCCAACGCACGCTCATCACGCTGTGCGGCGTCTTCCTGCTCATCATCGGCGCCATCGGCGTAGCTGGCTGCGCCTGTGTCCAGCCCGCCAGACGATCCAGTTGATGTAGAGACATCAATGGGATTGAGCGAGCGTTCCTCAGGCGGGGTGAGCGGCGTGGGAGCCTGCCCGTCGGCAAACTCGCTGGGCGCAGGCAGGTTGTTCTGCGAGAGATCGAGCCTGGGCAGCGTCGGCGCATCGGGATCGCTTGGCGGATAGGTGGATCGGAACTCGCGCGGTGGGAGGGTATCCTCATCCTGCGCATGGAGTGGTCGCGGATAGTCTGGGAGGGTTGGCGGCGCAGGTGGCATAGAGGAGGATGGAAGGTCTTGGCGGGCAGGCAGACCGGCATACCCCTGCGCGGCGTCGAGTGGACGCGAGACATGCGCAGCCAGTGAACGCGGCGTATACGGCGGCGTTTTCTCGGAGGGGCCAAACGAACCAGTATTTGATCGTTCGTTTGAACACTCCGGCGTCAGGCGCGCCTGGGGATTGGGGTGTTCCCATGAGGAGTACGCGAGGCTGTTGGCAGCGTCCAGCGTTGCGCGTTCGGCGGGTGGTGTCTGCCACATCTGCGGCGGCGCATCGGCAATGGAGCCGTCCGATTGGACGGGCGCTCCACCGAACAGGCGCTTGAGTGAGGCGAAGAAACGCTGAAACCATGCGGTGAGGCGGCTGGGAGCCTTGGGTGTGGGTGGATAGGATGTAGACATCAGACGCTCCCCTTGCGACATTGGTTGGCGAACGGCGATTGACCAGACTGACCAATTGATCTGATTGGTGGATGTGGGTGGACAAGAGATGTAGACACGCCTCTCTGAGATAGTTATACTCGGCGTCGGCCAAATTTTCAAGCGGCGCCTGGTGAATCAGGGAGCTTTGTGAGCATTTGGCGACAGGGTACATAGTATTCCTCAAAGAGGCACGCTTCTTGCTTTCTTCCTGAGTAGGTAGTAGATGGGTATGCGTAACCAGCAGTCAGCGGAGCGGTGTCTGCGCGTACCCTGTAGGACGGAAGGCGACAACGCAGGTCGGCGTAGGGCGCCTCTCGTCAGCGATCTGAGCGCAAGGGGGCAACCGGGGCAGAGAATGTCCTGTCGCCCCCTTGCGCAGTAATGGACGATTGTGGTACAGTGATTCGCACAGAGCATGGAGCAGCGGTTCGGTAGTGATGACACTGGCGCGCTGAGGCGCAGGTTTACCGAAGTCGCTGATGGAAGCGCGGAACGCGCATGCGTCAGCTTCCTGGCTCGATAAGACGCTCAGGTGTGAACGATTGGCTCACATTTCGTCATATCTATACATCAGCGTCTACATCAGCGTCTACATCAGCGTCGTGTCTTGCGATGGCGCCCACTGCTGGTAGCCATCGGTGTATTAGAGAGCAGGTAGCCCCATCTACGTAGTCGTATAAGGGTATACCTGGGACGCAGGAACAAGTGGGGAGACGCCAGTTTCCCTGGGAAGACAGTGCATACTGTCTTTTGCTTTTGCGAACAAAGCATACTGAGTTTTGGCCACACGCGTATGAGCGGCCCACCTCCCCTCAGGTGGCGCACGCCTGATCGGCCACAATGATGCAGTGCGTCACACGACGCGCTCGATGTGTTACCGTTGTGCGTCAATCGGTGTGGAATGGCGCTAGCAGAAGCTGCGCAATGAGCGCAACCAATAGGGGTTGTCGGGCACGAGTAGTCAATAGCATGTCGCGGTAGCATGCGTGCCTAAAAGTTGAGTGGAGTCGCCTGTGTTGTAGTGTTGTCGTCGGATCGCCTGGCTTGTTCGCCTCGATCTCATTGCTTTGGTCATCGCCTGTCCATCGCTTGTCAGATGGTTCGTTGCCACTTCGCCACAGAGTGGTTAGCATTCGCCAGTACCGCCAGTACAGCCCCGCGCACGATGACACATGACGCAGCCGCAACTCGGCCCTCTCGCTTTTCACTACTCATGTGTACGCCCGCCCCCACAGGAGGTCAGGGTATGGATCTGGTGAAACGGCTCGAAGAGTATCGTGATCGAGAGCGCGCGCTTGCCTGGGAGGGCACGTTCGCTGACTATTTTGAGATCGCTATCAAGCGCCCTTCGGTCACACAGTTGTCGCATGCGCGTGTCTATGACATGATCATGGCCGCCGGAACTGAGACGACCCGGCAGGGCGATCTGCGCTACAACTTTTTCACGGAAGAAATCTTTGGCATCGAGAAACCCTTGCAGCAGATCGTCGAATACTTCCATTCGGCGGCGCAGCGGCTCGAAGTGCGCAAACGTATCCTCTTGCTGATGGGGCCGGTCGGCGGCGGGAAATCGTCCATTGTGGCGCTGCTCAAACGTGGCCTCGAGGCCTACACCCGCACGGAAGAGGGCGCACTCTATGCCATCAAAGAATGCCCGATGCACGAGGAGCCGCTCCACCTGATTCCCCAGGAGCTGCGCGCCGAGATAGAACGCGAACACGGCCTCTACATCGAGGGCGACCTCTGTCCGAAGTGCCGCTGGCTGCTCGAAAACAAATACAGTGGACGCATCGAAGATGTGCCTGTGCGCCGCATCGCCTTCAGCGAAAAAAATCGCTATGGCATCGGAACATTTACACCCTCAGACCCAAAGTCCCAGGACGTCTCCGAGCTAGTAGGCGGTATTGATCTGTCTACCATCGGCGAGGTCGGCGTTGAAAGTGATCCACGAGCCTACCGCTTCGATGGAGAATTAAACATCTCCAACCGTGGGCTTATGGAATTCGTGGAAATGCTGAAATGTGAATCTAGTGACTCGATTCTATTCACCAATAATGGCATGAAGCGGTTAGGCTCGTTTGCTGCGCCTGATCATCCTGTTGGCGAGTCGCGTCCGCTCGCGGTGCAGCTTGCGACTGAGAGCGGCGTCGAGACGACCGCGCACCTCTACCATGCAGGTGTCAGCAAGACGAAGCGCATCACCACACGACGCGGCTACTTCTCCGAGGGTACGCCGGAGCATCGCATCCTGGTAGTAGACGACGCGGGTGTGCTGGTCTGGCGGCGGCATGACGAGTTGAAGATAGGCGACTGGCTGGCCCTGCAGAAGGGGCAGAACCTCTGGGGGCAGGATGTCGCCATCGAGTGGGAAGCGCCACACGGACAGGCGCCTGCGATCACAATACCTGAACGGATGACTCCTGCGCTTGCACGCTGGCTAGGCTATCTGATAGCAGAGGGCAGCGATAGACGTGGCACGATTGATTTCGCTAATGCGGAGGAAGAGATACGATGTGACTACTGTCGGTTGAGTCAGGAGCTCTTCGGTGTACAGCCACGCCTCACTGAGAAGAGGGTGCTGATCCATCGCCGGGCGCTCGTTGATCTCCTCCACTATCTAGGCTACAAGTCTGGCGCATACAACAAAGAGATCCCCTGGTCGGTGCTGCAATCCTCGCGCGAATGCGTGCTAGAGTTCTTAGCAGGCTACTTCGCGGGTGCTGGTACGGTCAATCTGCGTGGCCGTCTGTCATGGGTAACTGCATCAGAGCGACTCTCCGAGCAGTTGCAGATTGTCTTGCTCAATCTAGGAATTGTCAGCCGACGTGTCATCACGCTTCAGCGTGCCTCCAAGACAAGCGAGAAAAGCCCGTATTGGAACATTACCGTCAGTGGAGAAGACGCCGACAAGCTGGCAGATCAGATGCGTATCCTGCCAATGCGCAAACGGCTGATGTACGAGAAGTATATCGTCGAGCATTCGGTCAGCGGCAAGCGGATGGGGCGCGCCGATCTCATTCCCAACACTGTGGGCTACTGGCAGGCGATCTCCGATGAGCTACAGCAGACTGTGATTGCGCGCGCAAGCGTTGCTGGCGTCGGCTATCGGGAGCACGAAGGGGCACGGCAGATTCTCGGCCCGGATTATATCAACCTTCATGAGTTGCGCACGGGGACGAACGTCTGCACCCGCGCGATGACGACCAAGCTGCTTGGCAAGCTGGAAGGGTATGTCGAGCCGCCGGTTGGGTTGAGCGCGCTGCTCAACCCCTCGCAGTTCTACGATGAGGTCGTCTCCATTGAGGATGGCGAGGCCGACTGCTGGGACTTCAACGTGCCCGGCTCAAACACCTACATCGCCAACGGCGTCATCAGCCACAACTGCGATGAGAAGTTCCTGTACGTGCTGCTGACCCTCTCGCAAGAGCAGAATATCAAGACCGGGCGCTTCTCGATGATCTACGCCGACGAGGTGATTGTCAGCCACACCAACGAGCATGAGTATCAGGCGTTCGTCGGCAACAAGAAGTCCGAGGCGCTGCAAGACCGCATCATTCTCGTCAAGGTGCCGTACAACCTGCGCGTCAGCGACGAGGTACGCATCTACGAGAAGCTGCTGGGGCAAAGCTCACTACGCGATGTGCATATCGCGCCGCACACCCTGCGTATCGCCAGCATGTTCGCTGTGCTGACACGACTGGAGCCTTCCAAGAAGGCAGGCATGAGCCTGATGAAGAAGCTGCGCCTGTACGACGGCGAAGATATGGAAGACTTCAAGCAGAAAGACGTGCGCGAACTGCAAGAGGAGGCGCAGCGCGAGGGAATGGATGGCATCTCGCCGCGCTATGTGATCAACCGCCTCTCCAGCGCGCTCGTGCGCAACGGCGTCACGTGCATCAACCCAATTGACGCGCTACGGGCGTTGCGCGACGGACTGGATCAGCACACCAGCATCACCCGCGAAGAGCGCGAACGCTACCTCAACTTCATCAGTGAGGCGCGCAAAGAGTACGATGACATGGCTCGCAATGAGGTACAGCGCGCTTTTGTCTACTCCTTCGAGGAATCGGCCCGCACGTTGCTGAACAACTACCTCGATAACGTCGAGGCGTACTGCAACAAGACCAAAGTGCGCGACCCCATCACCGAAGAAGACATGGATCCCGATGAGCAGTTGATGCGCTCCATCGAGGAACAGATTGGCATCACCGACAACGCGAAGAAGACCTTCCGCGAAGAGATACTGATTCGCATCTCGGCGCTGGCGCGGCGCGGCCAGACCTTTGAGTATACCAGTCACGAGCGGCTCAAGGAAGCCATCGAAAGGAAGCTCTTCGCCGACCTGCGCGACGTGGTGAAGATCACCACTTCCGCCCGCACGCCCGACCCAGAGCAACTGAAAAAGTCAAATGAGGTGATCAGCCGCTTGATCAGCGATCACGGCTATTGCCCCGTCTGCGCCAACGAGTTGCTGAAATATGTTGGCTCGCTGCTTAATCGGTAGCAAGTTGACCTAACCCCCACCCCCCTTCCCATTGATAGGAAGGGGGCGAGTGGTGAAAGAGGCGTGATCATGAATCCATCTAATCGTTCGACGATCTCGCAGCACGACTGGTCGTTGCATCGCAAAGGCGCGATTGACCAGGAACGCCATAAGAAGAAGATACGCGAGGCAATCAAGAAGAACCTCGCCGATATTGTGAGCGAGGAGAGCATCATCCTTTCCGATGGCAAGAAGGTCATCAAGGTGCCGATTCGCTCACTCGAAGAGTATCGCTTCCGCTACGACCCCGGACGCCAGCAGCACAGCGGCCAGGGCAATGGCAAGAGCAAGGTGGGCGACGTGGTAGCCACCGAACCGCGTCCTGGCCAGGGCAAAGGGCAAGGCGAGGCAGGCGATCAGCCCGGCGTTGACTACTACGAGGCAGAGGTGACGCTCGACGAACTGGCGGCGATGATCTTCGAGGATTTGGGCCTGCCCTTCCTTGAAGAGAAAAAGCAAGCCGAGATGGAGACCGAGACGGTGCGCTTCACCGATATTCGCAAGGTGGGGCCGATGGCTAACCTCGACAAGAAGCGCACTATCATGGAAAACATGAAGCGCAACGCCGCGCATGGCGATCCTACCTTCCATGACATCCGCAACGAAGACCTGCGCTTCAAGACATGGGAGCCGACGATCCGCTACCAGAGCAACGCCGTTATCCTGGCCATGATGGACACGTCGGGATCGATGGGCGACTTCGAGAAGTACATCGCCCGGAGCTTCTACTTCTGGATGGTGCGCTTCCTGCGGACGAAGTACAACAACGTCAAGATCGTCTTCATCAGCCACCACACCGAGGCCAAAGAAGTCACCGAAGAGGAGTTCTTCACCCACGGAGAGAGCGGCGGCACACAGGTCTCCTCGGCGTATGAACTGGCCTTGCAGATCATTCAGGAGCGGTTCAATCCCGACGACTGGAACATCTATCCCTTCCACTTCTCCGATGGCGACAACCTGCCCTGGGACAACGAGCGGTGCGTCGCGCTGGTGGAGAAGCTGATGGAACTGTGCAACATCTTCGGCTATGGCGAGATTCGCGAGGGGCATTACCGGTCGTCAAGCACGCTGATGTCTGCGTATGGCAAGATTCAAGACCCCAAGTTCATCGCCGTCACCATCTCTGACAAATCCGAGGTCTATCCTGCCCTGCGGCGCTTCTTCGCCACGCGCGACGCGGCAGGCATTCCCGTCTCGGCGCCCTAGGTTCGCGTTGCACATACAGCTACACGTAAGGAGGCCATTCCAATGTCGGCTCCCCAACCCGATGATCGCTACGTCGCCAAGCTGGAAAGCGCCATCGAAGAGATATGGGACATCGCTCAGCGTATGGGCATCGATCCCTATCCGGTACATTTCGAGCTGGTGCCGTCCACCATTATGTATGAGTTTGGCGCCTATGGCCTGCCTGGGCGCTTTAGCCATTGGTCGCGCGGCAAGGCGTACTACCGCATGAAAACCGAGTATGACTACGGCCTAAGCAAGATTTATGAGCTGGTGGTCAACACAAACCCTTCCTACGCCTTCCTGATGGAGCAGAACGATCTGCTGCAAAACGAGGTTGTGGTGGCGCATGTGCTGGGCCACTGCGACTTCTTCAAGCACAACGTCTACTTCCGCAGCACGCCTGGCAACATGATTGACAAGGTGAGCGTCAACGCCGACCGCATTCGCAAGTATGAGTACGATCATGGTACCGATGAGGTTGAGCGATTCCTCGACGCCGTGCTGGCCATCGAAGAGCACGTTGACCCCAACACGTTCATCAAGCGCGAAACCGACGCCGAACGCGAAGAACGCCTGCGTGCGGGTGAACAGCCGCAGCAACGCTCCTCAGAGTACGACGATCTGTGGGGATTGGAGAAGCGCGGCCAGCAGGAAGAAGACGAGCGGCCACGTCCACGGCGGCGCTTCCCACCGGAGCCGGAGAAAGACCTGTTGCTCTTCATGGCCGAGCATGCGCCCGCGCTCGAACCCTGGCAGCGCGACATCCTGCTGATCGTGCGCGAGGAGATGCTGTATTTCTTGCCACAGGCTAGAACGAAGGTAATTAACGAGGGACACGCTAGCTATTGGCACTCGCGTATCATCCGCGAGATGAACCTGACCGACGCCGAGTTCACCGCCTTCGCCCAGATGCACGCCGGCGTGCTGGCGCCACAGCGTATGCGTATCAACCCCTATCATCTGGGCTACAGCATCCTGGAGGACATCGAGCGGCGCTGGGACAACCCCACCGAAGAGGAGATCGCCAAGTTTGGACGCCAGCCAGGCCAGGGGCGCGCTAAGCTGATGGAGGTACGCGAGACCGAGAGCGACATCTCGCTGCTGCGCAACTACCTCACCAAAGAGCTTGTCGAAGACCTTGATCTCTATCTCTATCAGAAAGATGGCGACGAATGGGTGATCGTTGAGAAGAACTGGGAGAAGGTACGCGACGGCATCATCGCCAGCATGACCAACTTCGGCGCGCCCTATATCACCATTGAGGACGCCGACTTCAACGGCAACACCGAACTGCTGCTGCGCCACCACTATGAGGGCCAGCCGCTTGACCTACCCTACGCCGAGAAGACGCTGGAATACGTCTACCACATCTGGGGACGGCCAGTGCATATCGAGACGGTCTTCGAGGGGCGTCCGGTGCGTCTGAGCTACAACGGCGAGAAGCATAGCCATGCGCTGCTGGATCGCACGGAGCGCCATTGATCCATTGGCGCCATTGACGTAATGGTAGGGGACTCCTGGCCTATTCCTATTGACGTGCGCCCGCACAACTCCCTATAGTACCCTTAACATTGGGTGTGGGATGGGGTAGAACGCCCTGAGTGGGTGGGGCCAAGAGGGGGCACGTCAATGGAGAGATTTCGCGCAGACCGACCGGAAAATGATAGCCAGCGGACAATGGGGTACGGCAACCAGAACGGTGGACAGCAGTATAACCCATATGGCGCGCCGAATCAGTATGGTCAGAGCGATCCAGGCTCGCTACGCGGTGGCGGCCTGGCCGGGCGTATGGGTGGCGGCGCTTCGCCCGCAGCCGCAGGTGGCCTGGCCGGGCGCATGGGCGGGGGAACCGGCCCAGGTGGGCTACAGGCGCCACGTGGGCCACTGAACGGCCCAACGCCACGCGCCCGCGAGGATATGTTCTATGAGATCATGACGCTTGTCCAGAAGGCGCTAATCGATGAGCAAGAAGCCAAACTGGATCGCTCCGACAACCAGAAGGTACGCCAGGCCATCGAAGAGTTGCTCACGCATATTCTCGAACAGCGGGGTTACTCGCTCAATCGCCAGGAACGGCTCGCGCTGCTCGACGCCATCACCGACGAGATAGTTGGTTTCGGGCCGATTGAGCCATTGCTGCGTGACGATTCCATCGATGAGATCATGGTCAACAGCCCCAGGTCTGTCTTTGTTGAGCGGGGCGGCTCTATCGAGGCGACCAACGTCAGCTTCCGCGACGAAGAGCACATCAAGTGGGTGATCAATCGCATCATCAGTCCGATTGGCCGCCACTGCGACGAGAAACGCCCCTATGTTGACGCGCGCCTGCCCGATGGTTCGCGCGTGAACGCGATCATCCGCCCGCTTGCCCTCAATGGCCCGACCCTCACCATCCGTAAGTTTTCCAAGCGCGCGCTCGAACCTGCCGATCTCGTGCGGCTGACAACGCTCTCACAGCCCATGCTGGAGTTCCTCGAAGCGTGCGTGAAGGCGCGCCTGAACATGATCATCTCTGGCGGCACTGGCAGCGGCAAGACGACCCTGCTCAATGCGCTCTCCCGGTTCATCCCGGACAACCAGCGTATCATCACCATTGAAGACGCCGCCGAACTGCGTCTCTTGCAGCAGCACGTCGTCCGGCTAGAAAGCCGCCCGCCCAACATTGAAGGCGAGGGCGAGGTAACGATCCGCCAGCTTGTGGTGAATGCGCTTCGCATGCGCCCCGACCGTATCATCGTTGGCGAGTGCCGTAGCGTGGAAGCATACGATATGCTCCAGGCGATGAACACCGGCCATGATGGAAGCCTCACCACCATTCACTCCAATAGCCCGCGCGACACCCTCTCGCGTTTGGAATCTATGGTCATGACCGCGCAGGATGGTCTGCCGTTGCAAGCCGTGCGCGAACAGATCGCCCGCGCCATCCAATTGATCGTTCATCAGGAACGCATGCGCGATGGCGTGCGCCGCATCACCAGCATCACCGAGGTCATTCGCTACAGCGATAACAACATCCTCATTCAGGAACTTTTTGGCTTCCGCCACCTGGGCTACGAAAAGGGTCGGGTGCTTGGCGCGCTTCGCCCAACGGGACTTGCTCCCACCTTTATGGATCGGTTCGAGGAAGCCAATATTCACCTTTCGACACGCATCTTTAGCGAAGGCGCCGATCACGCCTGGGTTGGCTAACGGCGTAACCTATTTATCGGATTGGCTCAAAGCAGCGAAAGTAGCAAGCGGAGAAGACATAGTATGATGACGGTGGCGATAGATGGCGCACAGGCGTTCACCGTGGGCGCCGATTTCCTGGCAATCTCGCCGCAGACGCTCGCATTCTATGGCGCAGGTGTGCTGGTTGCCCTCAGCGTCATCTTGATCTTCTCCGGCTTGCAACGCTCGATGAACCGCCGCACATCACCGGTGGAAGAGCGCCTGATTGGCGTAGGGCCGGTGGGGCCTGCCGCCCCGCAGAAGACGCGGCGCAGCCTCTTCCTGGGATTGGGACGCCAGCGAGATCGCAACACCGCCGCCGCGACGCTTGAGCGCCTGGATGCGACCAGTTCGGCCAATCAGCGCAGTTTTTCGGCGCGTCTTGAACGCGAACTGAGCCAGGCGGATATTCGTCTCACCGCAGGTGAGTTCATGATTCTCTCGGTGAGC
The DNA here is from genome assembly GCA_021324535.1 of Pseudomonadota bacterium. Lineage (GTDB taxonomy): Bacteria > Chloroflexota > Ktedonobacteria > Ktedonobacterales > JADMIN01 > JAJPIU01. The sequence goes on along the minus strand of JAJPIU010000145.1, from coordinate 14,559 downwards.
CTGGCCAGCGTGGGGGCGTTGCTCGGATTCGCGTTGCCGATCTCAAGCCATCTGCTGCTTGGCTTGTTGCTCTTGATTGCAGGCATCTATGGGCCACGCGCCTATGTGACACGACGACGATTGGCGCGCCAGCGCCTCTTCAACCTGCAACTGCCGGAGATGATCACGTTGATGTCGAACTCGCTGAGCGCAGGCGCAAACCTCACTCAGGCGCTGGCGATGGTGGCGCGCGAAGGGCCAGATCCCATCGGGCCGGAGTTTCGGCGGGTCATGCGTGAGATTGACTTTGGTCGCACGCCTGAGGTGGCGCTGACCAACCTCGCTGAGCGGATGCAATCGGAAGATTTGGAGTTTCTGGTGACGGCGGTCAACATTCAGGCCCAGGCAGGCGGCAAACTGGGTGAGATGCTCAATACCATCGCCGAGACCATTCGTGAGCGTGTAAAGCTCTTGGGCGATGTGCGTGTGCTCACCTCACAGCAGCGGCTCTCTGGCTATGTGATTGCCCTGTTGCCCGTGGCGATTGCGCTGATGCTGACGCTGATCAATCCAAACTATATGCTTGGCGTGTTCCAGACGACGCGCTGGTGTGGATGGACGATGCTCACCGTCAGCGTTGGGATGATCCTGTTTGGCTTCCTGATCATCCGGCGCATTGTCAATATCAAGGTATGAGGAGGAAATAGCGGCGTCAGGGGCATCTGGATGGAAGGCAGATGAGAAGTGTTGGAAGGTTATGCGAAGAGCGCTGTCAATAACATAGGGCTATACACCCGTCCACAATATGATATACTTTTAGTATCAACAAACAGCTTGGCGTCGGCTTGCTGCTTCGGCTCCTTCTCTTGACATCGAGCGGAATGGCGCCCCATACTTTAAGGCAGTAGGGCGAGTTGGCAAGCCAATGACAATCCATCATATCTCAGCATAGAGCACAATGGCACTGCAAGCGGAGTAGGCATGTTCCGTTCCGGCGCATTTTTAACAGTTCACATGGTACTATTTCTCAGCTCAGTTGTGCTATGGTGGAATATCAGCGTTGCGGGAGCGTTCAGCGCGCCGCTTCCTTTTTAGACGTCATTTTAGCCTGCTCATGCCAGCAAGGCGCTGATCATAGATGTCAAAAGATGTCATGAGATCGGGCCTACGCACATCAGCTACATCAGTTAATTGAGGAGATTGAGTTATGACTGACGAGATTGCGTTGTTTATTGACTTTGAGAACATCCGCTACAGCCTCATCAACGTGCAACATCGGGAACCTGACCCGCAGGAATTGATTGGCGTCGCGCGACGGTATGGGACGGTCATGGTAGCGCGCGCCTATGCGGATTGGTCACGCCAGCCGGAGTTTTTCAAGGGGAGCCTGACCGCCGCGATGATTGACCGTGTGGATTGTCCGGCGAAGGTGCGTGAGCGATTCAGGCCACAACCACAACAATCGTTATATGCCCAGTCCAATGGCTTCGACCGCCCTCAAGGGCGCGATGAGCAGGACATGAGCGCCGACGAGTATGATGGCGACCAGGATGACAACACGGATGATCTGGAGCGAGATGAGGGGTTGGAGCCGAGGCTCAGCAACGAATTGCGAGACCCCGCCTTGGAAGGGGGTATTCACCGCGCTCCTGGCTATACGCCCGATACCACCGGCCAATTGGCTCGCGACGAGGATAGCGACGCCGACGGCCAGGAGGATCGCCTGGATGAAGAGGAAGAGTATACCCACCGTCCCAATGGCTATGGGTACCCGCCCAGTGGATACGTGCAGCCAAACTCGTCCTACCTCCAGGGGCAATCGGGGATCATCACCCAGAGCACCGTTGACCTCAACATGCTCATGGACATCATCGAAACCGTGTTCGACCGGCCCAATATCAATACATTTGTGTTGATGAGCGGCGACCGCGACTTCACGCGCATCTGCGCGCGGCTCAAGCTGCGGCTGAACAAGCGCGTGATCGTCGTCGGCGTGCCGGGAACGGTCAGTCGCGATCTGATCAGCGCTGCCGAGCAGTTTGTCGCCCTGGGCTATAACAGCGGCGGATTGATCAATGCTCCCAACCCGTCGTCGTCATATTTGCCCCGGCAGTCGAACACAGGGCCATTCACTGGGCCACAAAACTCCTATATTGCCGCGCAGGGGCCGGTTAGCCCGGACGAGCCTGGGTTCATCCAGTTCCTCGACTACATTGACCGTCACTGGTCATGGCGCACAGTGGGTGGCGTCGCCAACTTTATTGGCGATCCATTCAATCCCAAGAATCGCTTCCGTGGCCGCCTTACCCGTGAATCCGCGCGCGACCTGCTGCGCATGTGCATTGACGATCACATCCTCGAGGTGACGCTTGACCCGATGAACAACGAGAACCTCCGCCTCAACCGCGATCACCCTGCGGTGGCGGCGGTGCTGGCGCTCAACGAGTCGCACTAGCATAGCATGGAGCTAGGGCTCCATGCAGCAGTTTACTCGTAAGCCCGCCCTCCTCTGTGGAGGGCGGGCTTTTTTATCGCTCTTCTACGATGCGGTTGCGGATTGTTCCAATCCCTTCGATAGTCACCTCCACCACGTCGCCCGACTGCAAAAACTCCGGTGGTGTGCGCGCGAAGCCCACCCCGGCGGGCGTGCCGGTAGAGATGATGTCGCCCGGCTCAAGCGTCAGCACGGCAGAAAGCTCCTCGATGAGCGCCGCGACATCGAAGATCATGTTCGCCGTATTGCCATCCTGCTTGGCGACGCCGTTGACGCTCACCGTGAGCCGCAGCCGCTGGGGATCGGTCAGTTCGTCGGCGGTGACGATCCACGGGCCAAGTGGACATGAGCCATCGAAGTTTTTGCCAAGGAACCATTGCATCCCAGGGTGGTGTTGAATGTCGCGCGCAGTGATATCGTCGGCGACGGTATAGCCCCACACATGATCGAGCGCCTGCGCGCGTGTGATGTGGCGGCCACCCTGGCCAATGACGACGGCAAGTTCACCTTCCCAATCGAGTTTTTTTGTCAAAGCGCTGTTCAGGGGAACGTCATCGTAGGGGCCATTGACGGTGGTGGGCGCTTTCGTGAAGATATTGGGATGCGCAAGCGCAACTGTCGGTTCGGCCTCGCCTTTGGCGCGGCGCGATTCTGCGGCGTGTTCAGCGTAGTTGCGCCCCACACAGAAGATATTTTTGCGCGGACGCGGGATCGGCGCAAGCAGATCAACCGTCTTCAGCGGGAGGATTGCTTCGGGATGTGGGGCAGTCGCCAACGCCAGAGTGTTCGCCAGCCCGATTGACCCGGCGCCAATCAGCGTCAGCATATCGGTGAACTGGCTGATGTTTGCTGTCTCGCCCGCCAGTTCTGCGGCCCGCGCCAGATCAACGATGTGTGCGTCAGAGGTTTCTCCCGCTCCGTTGATGACGCCCAATCGTGCGGCTGACCCTGCTGTGCGGTGACGAAACGTCGCGATGCGCATGTGATGTGCTCCTGGTATACTCCTGAAAACACTGCTGGCTGACTACGGCTGGCTGTGTGGCTGATTGCGACTTCCTGTGACTTCCTGTGACTTACTGTGCGGCTGGCGCGCTGGGCAGTGTGGCCGAAGCTCTCGGCGCCTGGTTCGGCGTCTGGTTGGGCATGTCAGTTTGCGGTTGCTCGGATTGGCCGAGCTTGCGTTCTGTGCCGTTGATCAGCCGCTCGATGTTATCGCGGTGCGAAGCGATCACCAGCAGCGCGGCGACGACGATAAACACCATATGCGGCACGCTGTCGAAGCGCATGATAGTCAGCATCACCTCGGTGACGATGCTCATGACGGCGCCCATGATGGAGCCAAGCGAGACGTAACGGGTGAGCGCAATGGGCGTCACCGCCGCGATGAAGCCAAAGAGCGTGGTCAACGGCGACATTGTGACCATTGCTCCCGCGCCAGTCAGCACGCCACGCCCGCCAGTAAAGCGGATGAAGATGGAAAAGTTATGGCCGAGCACGGAGGCAAAGGCGGCGGCGGCCTCGGCGCTATCGCGCAGTGTGCTATACGTGAAGGCGCTCATACCCGCCGGGTGGACGCCGCCAAAGAAGACATAGCGCGCCAGCAACACCGCCGCGACACCTTTGAGCACATCCACCAGCACGACCACTGCTGCAGGCCCATAGCCAAGCGTGCGCAGGACGTTCGTGGCCCCCGTTTTGCCACTTCCGGTGGCGCGTGGATCACTTTTCCCCAGCAGTTTGCTGATGAGAACGCCAGTAGGGATCGAGCCAAGCAGATAGCCAACAACGATAGCGGCGACAAACCGCCCAATGATTTCGCCAATGGACATGAGTCGCATCCTCTCTGAGGGAACGGCTAGACGATGCAGCCGTTTTCCCTCAGTGTAACGCAAAAAAGACGTAGCTGGCTATATCCGTGTATGACTGTTTACCCGATGGTCTGGCCGGGGGACATCTCGATGACCTCGACCTGGGCCAATCCTTGCAAATTGAGCGCGTCGCGCAGCGCGCCGGGCGTGCCAGTGAGGATCGGGAAGGTGGCGTAGTGCGCCGGGATGATCGCTGGTACACGCAGTAACTTTGCGGCGTAGGCGGCCTCGCGTGGCCCCATTGTATAAAAATCGCCAATCGGCAGGATGGCTAACTGCGGTTGATAGAGATCACCAATGATCGCCATATCGCTGAAGACGTTGGTATCGCCCGCGAAATAGATCGTGAAGCCGTTCTCCATCCACAGCACGTAGCCTGCCGCTTCGCCGCCATAGACTATCGTGTCGCCGTCGGCGATGCCACAGGTATGATCGGCGTGTACCATCGTCACCTTCACGCCGTCCAGGTCAATCGTGCCACCTTTGTTGAAACCGAGTGTGTTCTCCACACCCTTCGACTCCAGCCAGCCTGCCAGTTCGACAGCGCCCACCACATGCGCAGGCTGCCCCTCTTTGGCAAGGGTGATCGCATCGCCGATGTGGTCGCCGTGGCCATGTGTGATGAGGATGCTATCGAGCTTGCCGACCTGCTTCATGTTTGCCGGGCAGGCGGGGTTGTTGTACGTCCACGGGTCAAGCAGGAGTGTTTTGCCGCCTGGGCTGCGCATCATAAACGTGCCGTGCCCCAGCCAAGTGATCTGTGTCCCTTGTAGATTCATGCGCTTGTTGAACCTCCTGTGATCTGATGAATCCCCAACGGTATTGTGTGTACAATAGCACAATCTTCCTGACGAAGCGACAAAAACGAAAGATCGGGACGCACAACCCCCCCTCCCACATGGGAAGGGGGGGTGGAAGTTAGGCGAGATCAAACACCCTATGCGTTCAAGGGGAAGACCGGTAGCTTGATTTTGCCGCCAGACGCCTCCGTCACCACGACTGCCATTGCAGTATACCAGGCCACAATCGCTGTCACGATGCCCAGATAACCGCCAATTTGGGTAAGCCCAACACCTGGAGCTTGTTTCTGGAACGCGCCAATGGTCAGCAATAGGAAGGTAAGGAACAGCGCGACAAAAACCGCTACAGTGGCGCCGTTTGTCCGAACCGAGGCAACCGTGAGGAAGCCGGTGATGATCGTCCAGGCAAGCAGGAAATATGGGAAACCTGTGGTTCCAACGATGGCAAATCCCTTGAAAATGCCAGACGCTGCAATCGCAAGCCAGAACGCGCCATACGAGGTAAACGCAGTGGCGCCGAATGTGTTGCCAGACCGGAACTCCCACATGCCTGCCAGGAGCTGGGCGCCGCCACCGTACACGAGCGCCAGGGCAAGTACGGCTCCCAGTGCGCCTGCGTCAACGATGCCGGCATTGACGAGACTGAGAACGAGGGTAGTGGCGGCGAATCCGCTGAGGCCGAGCGCCGCAGGATTCGCGATTTTCGTTTCTGTCACGGAAGAAAACTCCTCTCCGGGTATGAGAAAACACCAATGTTTTCTCGGTTGCGTTGCCAGATGCGTTGCATCGCCAGAGATGAGCCGACGCCCCAAGATAAACAGATAAAAGATGCGTACACGGCCAGTGAAGGGGCCGCCGCAGGGGCAGGGCGCCGACGGCGTAGTATTTTGGCGAACAGTACACCCGTCGCCGATCTACGCTCCGCGTGAACGTGATAACGTGCTGTGGATGTCAGGCAAACCATTATCAGCCGTTTTGGTGGAGTTTCGCCTGGCTTGCCTGGATGCGGTCTCGGCTCCTTTCGCTGAATATTCTACTGCGCAGAAACATTGACAGAAGCCATCGTCACCAACTGTTCATGTGCTGGGTTGTCAACCAGAAATGAGCGCCCCGGCTGCTTTTACCTGGCAGCGGTGGACGAGTGAGGAGGAACTCCTCAGGAGTGTTGACGCGACATGACATAACAGATGGTGTGAAAACAAGTTTAACATACTTCACTATGAAAAGTCAAAGCCTTGCGAGCAAATAAGTATTCAAACGTAGATTGAATAGTCTAGAGCAGGCAGCGTCGGCCATGGCGCCTCTTCAGAGAGACAACCTTCCTACAGCAGTTGCCGGGTTTGTCTGCCTGTGTGAAAATAGGGATACCCGGCTCGTCATTCGCACAAGGGAAAACTTGTGCGTCAGCGTATAGGGAGTATACTAAAGCAAAGCAGATCGCTGAGACGTTTCAAGGGTATCTGACTGGCGCTAGCTAAGCTGGTTAAAATTTGGCTACAGTATCACGTATCATCGCGTATCAATTCATGAGGAAGATGGTCTGCGGAGAAAGGGCGCGAGAGCATGCAGGAGTGGAGGCTTGGCTCGTATGAGCTGGTGCGCCGCCTGGGCGAAGGTGGCATGGCGCAGGTCTATCTGGCGCGCGACGTGCGCCTGGGGCGCGAGGTCGCCATCAAAGTACTGGATCGCCACCTTGCCGAGCGTCCGGGTTTTCGTGAACGCTTTCTTCGTGAGGCGCGTGTGGCCGCCGCGCTTGACCATCCCAACATCGTGCCGCTCTATGACTTTGGCGAGAGCGGCGTCCTCTACCTGGTGATGCCCTATGTGAGCGGCGGCAGCCTGCAAGACAAGCTGAAGCGCGCGCCGTTCCCCATGGGCGCTGTCGCCACGTATGGTTCGCAGATTGCCGACGCCCTCGCCTACGCCCATCAGCGCAGCGTCGTTCACCGCGATGTCAAGCCTGCCAATATGCTGTTGCATGCGGATGGGCGGGTGATGCTCTCCGACTTCGGCCTGGCCAAGATCATCGATCAGGCGAACCGGGTCGCGCGTCCGCGCAATCATCCCGACGCAGGCACTCCCGAATATATGGCGCCTGAACAGATCAATGGCCATAGCGACGAGCGGTCGGATATTTATGCGCTTGGCGTCGTGCTCTATCTTTTGCTGGCGGGACGGCTGCCGTTTACTGGCTCGTCGTCTAGTGCGGTGATGGAAGGGCATCTGTACCGCATACCTGAGTCGCCGCGCCGCTACAATCCTGCGATCTCGGCGGCGATGGAGGCGGTGGTGCTTCGGGCGATGGCCAAGCGCCCCGAGGATCGCTTCCAACGGGCAAATGAGCTTGGCGCGGCGCTGCTGGGCGCGCTCATTGTGGATGACCCTGTGTCACAGTCAGGCTCCTCGTTGCGTTCGCGCCCCTCGACGCCGTCCTATGTGTATCCTCCCTATCCCCAGCAGCCCCCACGGCGACCCCTTGGGCCGACCGGTTCGTATGGCCCCTATGGGCAAACCGGTCAGCATGCTGCTGCCCCCAGGCAGGACACTGCGCCGACGGGGCTGGCCAACCTGCCCAACCTGCCTGATGTGCAGCAGGGCCAGCAAGGGCGACCTGGCCCAGGATATTATGGTTCCCCCGGCTGGCCCGATGCGCCGGGGTACTCGCAGGCGCGTGAAGGGCGCCGGACTACGCGCCTGCCCGATCTGCCTGACCTGCCCGACCTTACCCATATGGATCGTAGTGGCTCCCGCGCCGCGCGCCCTGCACAGGAGGAGAACCTGAGCGGGCTTTCTACCAGCGAAGAAAGCAAAAACAGTGGTGAACTCCCTCGTCTCGATCTGGCCGGTCGCGCCGGACGGACAGAGCCGCGACGCGCCACACAACCGCCTTTGCGCGTCCAACAAGGTGAAGCGGAGCTTCAGCATCCGTCGGTGGCGCCAACCCCTCCAACCGCGTCGAGCGTTACGGGGCCACGCCAGCGTGCTGTCGCCCAGTCGGGAGCCTCTTCTGGCTCTAGCGCCATTGGTCATCCCATTGGGCGCCGCACAGCGCATGCGTCATTGTCTACGCTGCCTGATGTTTCACGTACAAGTCAGCGTCTCCCCACTCCCTCAGGGCCACACGCGACGAATGAGCACAGAGCAGCCAGTGACGCAGCCACACCGGATGCGCCGGATGCGTCGCGCGCTTCCAGCGCGACTCCTCCGCTGCCAGACGCGGAATTAGGCTCCTACCATCCGCAGACGCTGGGCGTGGACGCATTCCAGCAGCAAGACCAGCAAGATCAGCAAGACTCACATGGAAGCCAGGCGCAGCAAGCGCGTCCATCACGGCTTACACAGACTGAATCGCCTTCGCAGTCTGCGCCGATGCCACCGATGCCACCCATGCCACCGATGTCACAGATGCTCCCGACGGGGCCATTGAGTAGCTTTCCCACCGGCGCCCCACTGGGAGGGCCGTCGCAGGGTGGGCCAACCGGACGTTTTGGCCAGATGGAGCAACTCGACTATTTTGCGCAATTCGGCCAGCAATCCACAGCGCCCGCGTTTGGCGCCTCACCCTACCCTTCGCCTGCGTCTGCAGGTTCATCTGGAAGATCGGCCTCGGCGAATAGCCCGCTTACATTTCCCTCGGCGCCAACTTTGCCAGGTCTTGCGGGGAAAGCAAGCGCGCCAATGAGCGAGGGGACAAGTAGCGCAGGCAATGCGCTCGGCGCCGCTTCATCTGGCCTGCGTGCCGCCGGTGTACAGGTGAACACACCCAATATGCGTATGGGAAATATGGGCGCCACGGAGAGCGACCCGCTCCTGGAACAAGCCTATTGGCGACTGACTACACTTCCAGGGGTTGACCTGCAAGGCGCTCATGCCGCCCATGCTGGCGTCGTTCCGCCAGTGTCCACTGCGCTCTTGCCAGGAACGCCAACCGGCGCGCCAGCAGCGCCCTACGTCCCTCCGCGTGCCCATCGCTCGATGCCCCGCGATACGCCATATCAGTCGTTGAAGGGGGCACAGCAAGGCAGAGCCAGCGCCCCAATGTGGGCATTTATCACGGCGCTGCTCATCCTGCTTTTGCTTGCGGCGGGGATACTGCTTCACTGGCTTCAAGTTGGGGGGCCGCTCTTCATCCATTGAGGGTATCTATGCTGAAGCGGAGTAGATTGGCTCCTGCTTCCGCTGACAAGGCGCCATTGGCGTTGTAGGCAAACATTGTTCGATATGTTATCATAATGTCGAATCGTCAGCCATTATCTTCCAGAATCAGTGATGGAGAAGCGAGGCGCCCAATGGATGCCTTTTCACATACTTCACGGCATGCCGCTGTTGTCCGGCGTGCGCGCAGGGCGCCGCGTAGGAAGGGTCGCCCTGCGGCGTTCATGTCCTGGCGTCGCCAGGGGCGACTTGTGGGGCTGGCCGTCGCGCTGGCGCTGGCCTTGCTGGTGTTGCTGCTGCTTGGCGAGGCGTTGGGTGTCTTGCCTGGGGACTCGCCACTTGGCGCGCCTGCCGCTCGTGGCGCGCCACTCATCCCGTTGGATACGCCAACGACTACCATAACGCCCACCCCGACAACTCCACCTGCTGGCACGATCTCCCTGGTCAGCCCCATCTCGCATGAGGGGCCGACCAACGCCACGCTGACCATTACCGGCGCAGGCTGGGGAGCCAGTAGCGTTACCATTACCGCTAACATCGGCTCTTGCCCGGCGACTCCATCAACGGCGAACAACCTGACGACGGTTACTCCTAGTGGTGGTTCGTTTACCGCCGATCCTCCCTGGCCCGCTTCGCTGACCCAGCCAGGTATTTATACGCTCTGCGCTTATGATGGGAAGAACCCGCCAGTCTCTGGCCCGGCCTATACGTTGCAAGTTGGCGAGCCAGCCGCCCTGAGCATTTCTCCTACCCCTGCGCAAGCCAACCAACCGGTAACAATTAGCGCCACGAACTTTCTTGGGGTGCAAAGTGTGACGGTGAAAGCGACAACGCCGGACGGCGCAGTACATACCATTGGCGTGTATCAACCCGATGCGACCGGCGCGTTCCAGGCGCAATATGTGCCACAGGCGACGGATACGGGTGGCTCCATCACAATTACGGCTCAGTCCCCAGTTGATCCTTCTGCGACTGTCCCTGCGCTCTCAGTGACGACACAACTCACCGTCGGCGCCGCCAACACACCAACGCCAACTGTAGCCCCCACCGCGACCACAGCAGTCGCTCCTTCTAGTACCTCTAATTCGCATGGCCCCTCCGTCGGTGTGATCGTTGCGCTGGTGGTGGGCATTCTGCTCGCGCTTCTGCTGATCGTTGGTCTGGTCGCGTTTGTCATCATTCGCCGTAACAGTGCGCCGGGCGATGACATCGAGCGTGGCTACGGACGTGGGCCGAATGGGCGAACACCGCCGATGAGGCGTGGCTATGGCTACGATCCCGGCTATAGCGAAGAATACGCCGCGCCGGGCGGATATGCCTCAGGCGCACGCCGTTCCCTCGGCCAGACACGCGGTTATGGGAATGACTATGGGGGAGACTACGACAGCCGGATGGTTGGTGGGGTGAGTGGCTGGGACGATCCTGAGCCGGATCCCAACTGGCGCTCGCGGCCTATGTCCGGGCGGCGTGCGGCGCTCCCCGACGACTCATTTGACGATCTGGGCTATCCCAGCCTGGGCGCGCCAGCCCGGCGCGCCGCTGATGGTTGGGATGACACGACAGGCGCGTATACCGGCCAGTATGGCCCCGAAGGATATACCGATGAGACGGGCGCCTATACGGATGGCTATGCCAGCGGCTACACCGACGAATCTACCTCCTACAGCGATCAACCGGTGTATGGTCGTCGCCCACAGAGCGGTGGGCCAGCGAGAACATCGGGCGCGCCTGGCCCGGCGCCGCTTTCCCCGCCGCCGGGTCGCGCCTCCGGCGCCTCTGGCGGGCGCCCGTCCTATCCTGATCCCTATGACCCTTTGGAACCGAAAACCCGTCCGGCTGGCCCGTCCTCTCGGCCAGGGTATGGCGCCAGTTACCCCGGAACTGGCTATCCCCCGGCGCCGCTTGTGCCGCCGGGCGCTGGGCCTGTGAGTGGTTCACGCAGCACTCCCGGACGCGGTGGCCCTACTGGCAGACGAAACTCTGGTGTACGCCCTGCCTCTCCCGATCCCCGACGAAGCGGCCCAGGCGCGCCTCCAGGCTGGGATGATACCGACGATGGACGCGGCGGCTGGTAGGGCAGGCGGGCGGATAAATCCGCGCTTGGAGGCCGCTGGCCACTAAGGCCGCCTACGCGGCCTAGTCGTTCATGAGGCGTCACTGACGGCGGAGGTGGAACATGTAGCGCCACGCTCCAGGGCGGCGTGTCTCTTTGGCGCAGACGCCCAACCATATGCCGTTTTCTCCGCCTCTGATACCTCGTACCTCATAGGGCCATATGCAACGCTTCATATTTGACAGTATGGGTGTGCGGCGCCTATACTTGTTGTGGGAGCGCGCGTTGTCGCAAGAGTAGTCACCGATCAGCAAGCAGTATCGCTGACCAGTTTCGCTGGGTGACATTGGCAAAGACTCTTCCCCAATATCTACTATACAGATAGACCAGGATCGAAGCAGCAAGATATGGCATTGATAGATACGCATGCGCATGTGCAGATGCGCCAGTTTAGCGGAGATCGTTCCGCTGTCATTGCGCGCGCATTTGCCGATGGGGTGGCGCGCATGGTGACGCCAGGAATTGACGTACCGACGAGCCGCGACGCTATCGCGCTTGCCGCAGCCTATCCAGGACGCATCTACGCCGCCGTTGGTACGCACCCACACGACGCCACCACCCTAACGGACGAAGCGTTGGCGGAGCAGCACACGCTGGCGCGCGAGCCAGGCGTCGTCGCGATTGGTGAGATTGGCCTCGATTATTATCGCGATCTTTCCCCGCGTGATGTACAGCGCCGGGCGCTCGTCGCGCAGTTTGGGCTGGCGCGCGAACTCGATCTGCCGATCATCCTGCACAATCGTGAGTCGCACGCCGACATGATCAGCCTGCTTCGCTCGGACGGTGTGGGCCTGCGCGGTGTGTTCCATTGCTTCATCGGCGATATTGCGATAGCGCGCGACGCGCTCGACCTGGGGATGTATCTCTCGTTCGCCGGGCCGCTGACCTTTCCCAAGAACACCGAACTGGCCGAGGTGGCCGCGTGGGCGCCGCTGGATCGTATCCTCGTCGAGACGGATTGCCCCTATCTGACGCCAATACCCTTCCGGGGCAAGCGCAACGAGCCGCGCCATGTGACGCTGGTGGCGCGGCGATTGGCCGAGCTACGCAGTTTGCGCTTTGAAGACGCAGTGGCCGCCACCGAACGCAACGCCGAGGCACTGTTCCGGCTGCCCACGCTTGCACAAGCTGCGGATGCGCCTACGCCAACGTCTCCAACACCCACCAATCCTGAGAATGGAGCCTGATCCCTATGCGCCTGTTTAACACTCTGAGCCAGCGCGTCGAGCCGTTTACCCCGCTTGGCGAAGAGGTCACGATGTATGTGTGTGGGGTCACGCCCTATGATACGACCCACCTCGGCCATGCCTTCATCAATGTGATCTACGACTCGCTGATTCGCTATTTTCGCTGGCAGGGGCAACCTGTGCGCTATGTGCAGAACGTCACCGATATTGACGACGACGTGCTGCGGAAGTCGCGCGAGGTCGGGATCGCCTGGGATGAGCTTGGCCGCCGTGAGGTGGCGCGCTATAAGGACGACCTGAATGCCCTCAACGTTGCCCCGCCCACGCTTTACATCGCCGCCAGCACTGAAACGGCGAAGATGATCGAGCTTATTCAGGCGTTGCTGGCGCAGGGACACGCCTATGAGCAGGATGGCTGGGTCTATTTCTCGGTGAAGAGCGATCCGGGTTTTGGCAAACTGGCGGAGGCGGCGGGCTATGTGGGCTACGACTCCTGGCTGGCCACCGCCAACGAGCGCGGCAACTTCCCCGACGATCCCCGCAAGCGCGACCCGCTGGATTTCGTCCTCTGGCAGGGACAACAGCCCGGCGAACCGGCCTGGGAAAGCCCCTGGGGGCCTGGGCGACCCGGCTGGCATATCGAGTGTAGCAGCATGATCGTGAAATATCTCGGTTCCCGCATAGACATCCACGGTGGCGGCTCCGATCTGATCTTCCCTCACCATACCTGCGAGATTGCCCAGAGCGAGAACGCGACCGGTGAACATCCTTTTGTGCAGGTCTGGATGCACTGCGCGATGGTGGGCCTGGGTGGCGAGAAGATGAGCAAGTCGCTGGGCAACCTGATTCTGGTGAGCAATCTGCGCAAGGCATATACGAACGACGCGATCCGGCTGCTGTTGCTCTCACATCACTACCGCCTGCCATGGGAATACACCGAGGCGGATATGCAGGCGGCGGCCCAACGCGCTGAGACACTGACACACGCGGCGATGGCAAGTGTGCAATCGTCTGCTCAGACGGCACAGGATGCGGACGCAGACGAAGCGATTACCTCGGCGCGAGAGGCATTCTGCCAGGCGCTCGACGATGACTTCCAGACGCCCACCGCGCTCGATGCGTTGGAGACACTGGGCGAGCAGACGTTGGCTGCGCCCACCCAGGCGCGCGTGGCTGCCCTGCGGGAGCTTGCGGGCGTGCTGGGCTTTCGTTTGGAAGCCTAATATGCGGATTATCGCAAGAAGCCGCCTGATGGCTCTGGCGCTCGCACATGGCGACTGCGTGGAGAAGGAGAGCAACCATGTCATCGGTGTTGGATAGAGCAACGGAGGAAGAATATGTTGCGCTCGTTCAGGCTTTTCCTTTGCTCTCCATCCGAGACACCACATACCTGGACAGCGCACTGGAAGTGCTTGACAAGTTGCTAGCAAAGGCGCATCGCACAACAGGTGAGGAAGCCTATCTAAGCGCACTGACCGATCTCATAGAGACCTATGAAAACGCTCATATACCCATCCCCTCGATAAGCGGCGTGGCGGCATTGCGCTATTTGATGCAGGAGAACGGACTAGAGTTGGCAGACTTGGGATCAGTATTTGATCCCAAAGAAATTCAGGAACTAGCTAATACTACAGCCGCACTTGTAGGGCGAGGCGTCGGCGATAGTAGCAGCGTTGCGTGCGCAGTTGGTGGCGACGGCGCCAGCACGACCAGTGAAGAATTCGCCCAGGCTGGGGCGGCGCCTGCCACACCAGACGGTAGACCAGCCGGCGAACCTCGCTGCACACCTGTTCACCTACTGCATTGCTCGCCCGATCTGGCCTCACCTCCTCCAAATTCAATTGGCTACCTACTTCACCCGTTGTGCAAGTTTCACTGAACGATGAAGACCCCCAGGTTCAGGGGTCTTCATCTCCTCAAAGACCATGCAAGAGCCCATGAGGAGGTTCCCATGAACCTGGAT
>JAJPIU010000051.1 GCA_021324535.1 Pseudomonadota bacterium | reverse complement strand
GGGATTGCGCCCGACTTTCAGTTGGCGCGTGCTGGCCCGACAATGCGGGCAGGTAACTGCTTCCATACCGGATATGTTACCACCTACCCGATCTTTTAGCCACTCCTGAAACGCTTGACGCTTGTGTATACAAACGACTATAGTTCTAAATGCAAACGTGAAGCATCCATACAACTGAAGAACGAACGCTGTGAGGCGCTACGCCTCCCCACAATGGGGAGCCGACAAGGGAAATCGGTGAGAAGCCGATGCGGACGCGCCACTGTAAACGGATGAAGCATCCCTGCGACTGTGCGCCTGTCGTAGTATAAAAAGGCGCGCCGCCACTGCTGTGTAAGGTGGGAAGGCGCGCGGGGATGGTTGTCGCCAACACTCGTAGGCGACAACAACCGTCAGCCAGGAGACCGGCCTCGCAGCCAACCCGCTCAATATCCTTCGCGCCAAGAGGACACGAGCGAGACGCCACATCGTGTGGGCGTATCTGTACACAAGCCAGTGAGCAATCTTCCATCAGCCATAGGCTGCTAGAGAGACTCGTCCGGCGGAAGTCAGCAGCGCCGCAGATATGGATGTTTCGTGACAGCCCTCCTTCTCATACGCGGGAAGGGGGGCTGTTGTGTTGTGTGGAACAAAACGCTTGCTCACTTTGACATCAGCGGAAACAGCCGTGGCGCCGCGCTTCCTCTCCGCTGTATAGTATGGGAGACTCTTTCTCATGCGTATCATTCACCTCATTCATCATGCGCGCAGCTTTCAGTTGATGAAATCGTTCTCGCTTGCGCGCAATGCCGTCTTCATAGGCGCGCTGGCGGTTGTTCTGGGCATGCTGGTCGCGTGTGGCGCCTCCACTGGCGCTACATCAACCGGCCCGGAAAAGCCTTTGATCGCCAAAGACGCCAACGGCACGGCCATTGTCATCCCCACGAAGGCGCCGCAACGCATCATCTCGCTGGGCGCAGTGGATAGCGAAATCCTGGGCGCGCTGCACGTGGATAGCCGCGTGATTGCGGTGGACAACTACACCGATTATCCCCCCGACATGGCGGCCAAGCAGAAGATCACCGACGCCAGCGGTAACGCCAACGTCGAGGAGATCGTCGCACTCCAGCCCGACCTTGTTCTCAGCTACGGTGGCGAGACCAAGACGACCGATAGTAAGCTGGAGCAGGCGGGCATTCAGGTAGTTGACCTGCCTGCGCTCGATCTCGATGGCTCACTGACCGAGATTCAGGTGATAGGGCAGCTTGTACACGCGGAAAGCGCGGCAAACGCTTTGGTCGCCTCGATGAAGGCGAAGATCGCCGCCGTGAAGAAAGCTGTTGCGGGCGCTCCGCTGGTGACGGTCTATATGGAGGTGGGATATACGCCACCACCGCCCTTCGCCTACGGTGGCGGCTCGTATGGTGACACGCTCATCACCGACGCGGGCGGGATCAACATCTTCCATAACCAGACGGCGAACGGAGGCTACCCAGAGGTGAGCAGCGAGAGCATCATCGCCGCCAACCCCCAGGTGATCATCCTGACAGGCGGCCCACAGTACAGCGGGACGCCCGCGTCGGTGGCGCAGCGGCCAGGGTGGTCGGTGATCTCAGCCGTCAAGAACCATAGAGTCTACGCCCTCAACCCCGACATCGTGCAGCGCCCCGGCCCACGCATTGTCGAGGCGCTCGAAGAGATCGCGAAGCTGCTGCATCCTGATCGGTTTTAACGTGAGCTAGCGGATAGCGATGAGGCAGGAGGCGATTTGCCACCCACATCAAGAGAGCAGATCACCTCCTGCTAAGATACTCAGATTCTTGTCCTCCTCAGTTTGCAGCGCGACGACTTCACGTGGTGTAAACGTGAGTCTTGTCCCTTCCACATCGTAGATACAAGGAAACTGTCACGTTCCTTCCTGAGGAAGGGAGCGTTGGAGAAGGTTGGGCAAGATGCAGGAGGCGCCAACACCACGCCCCCAAGCGGAGCTACACAGGGAGACACCCCACCGTGCCTTTGATCAATCCACGCGCTTCCGGCGGCGCTATCGTTTTTCCGTTCTGGGAGCCAGCATGAGTTTTTCGGGAAGCACACTTGTTGGCGTCGCGTTGTTCTTGCCGCTGATGGCCGTCACCATCCAACTTTCTGGATGCAGGAGGATCGGGCCACCGCATGTTGTACACTATACTTACACCGGTCTGACGCTGCCCGCAGGTGAGGCGCTGTTCCTTTGTCTCGCGCTTATACCAGGATTTTTGAGCGCACTCTTTCTGGCTAGACTGGTTGTTTTTCGTCGCGGTTCTCTTGTACAGGCGGATGCGCTGTTATCCTTCACCGGGATACTCTCTTCCTCCGTTGGACTCATGTTGGGGGTAATGCTGAGCCACGGGCCATTCTTCATCGTAGGTGGCGAGACCATAGCCGTTCAATACAAGCCCGCGTTTTACGTCACCTGTGTGGGAAGCGCCCTGGAGATCACAGGGCTACTCGTGGCGTTCTATGCGCTCTGCCCTGCCCTTGTCACCTCCGAAAAACGCAGAGCTAGTGCCCTTTCTGAGCAAGCCAACGTGCAGGCGTCGCGGGCCTCGCCTCTCTGGGGCGCCATCGGCAGCCTGAGCGGCTTTCTGGCGCTGGCTTGGCCTTTTGAGATCACAGCGCTTCTCGCATTTGCCGCCACTTTGTCCACCTCCTCCACAGGATGGGTGGCGAGTGCCGCATTCGTCTTCTTTCTCATCATTCTTCCCCTTGTAGCCATCCGATGTAGAGTCGTAGTGAGTCAGCGCGCTTCCCTCGCTTCCCCTCAACAAGGATCACTCTACCTGGCGTATCTGGGAGAGGCGTGGAGCTATGCCGCTTGGTCACTTTTACTAATCCTTTTTCTCTCGCTTTCATCCTTTTTCCCGCGCTGACTCCGCCTACGAGGTGACATCACGCCATACCGTTTTCATCCAGCTTTCTCCTCTGGATGAGGGTGTCTAACACCATCTCTCCTCATATTGGCGCCTTCCTGGGCGGTTCGCAGTTTCCTCAACCAATTCCTGGCGTTCATATGTTTTGGCCTGTTTGACAAAAAATTCCGTCAGGAATCCGTGGCGAGGCGCGACAGGGAGGTGTAAGCTGAAAGAGGGAGATTGAATGATGCAACAGGCCAATTTTGCGGAAAATCTAGAGTGGTCAGCCGGAGCGGCTAGCGGCGCCACATCTGTGCGCCAGCCAACGCGGTTGACATCTATTGCACTGACAAGTGATGCGAACCGTCTATTCGCGTTGGCGCGGCCACGGCTGCTGTGGCTGGCGCGGCTCAATGGAGCGACTGCCGACCAGGCTGAGGACATCGCCCAGGAGACGCTGCTGACGGCCTGGCGCTCATTTGACCACCTGCGCGACTCCACCCGCTTCGATGGCTGGCTGGATGGCATCTGCCGAAATATCTGCCGTCGGGTCGCACGCCAGCGCGCAGATGAAAACGCTCATATGGCTCTCCTGGCATTTTCCTCCACCACGGGCGCTGTAACTGATCAAACTGATCTATCGTTACATACCCCGCTTGATGACATCACCGCCGATGCTCAAGACCCACTCGATGAATTGAGCCGCCAGGAACTCGTGACGCTGGTCGAGAGCGCGCTTGGGTACCTCAATCTCGCCGCGCGCGAAGCCGTCAGCTTGCGCTATCTTGACGATCTCCCTGCCGATGAAGCCGCCGTGCGTCTGGGCCTCTCGCTCAACGCGCTGGAGGCGCGCCTCAGCCGCGCGCGCAAGCAGCTACGCGTCGCGCTGAACGGCCCGCTGCGTGAGCGCGCGGTGGAGTTTGGGCTGGCGTTGGCGCCCGCCGACGAAACGGGCTGGCGCGAGACCTCCATCTGGTGTCACTTCTGTGGCCGGGCGCGCATGCGTGGCATCCTCGAGGCTGCGCCCGATGGTGGGGGCAGGCTGACGTTGCGCTGCTCGCTCTGCTGGCGCGACTACGGCGTCACCGAGACAGCCATCCCCTCGATGCCCGATCTCACAGGTATTACCTCATTCCGCCCTGCGTTGAAGCGGGTGCTGGAGCATAGTGTCGCATGGTCGGCCTCGTCCCGGCGACTCGAGACCATTTGTTTCCATTGCGGGCGTCCACTTTCTGTGCGCATGGGGCGTCTCGCCGATTTCCCTGAACTTGGCCTCAACGCACCCCCATTCGCCCAGCACTATTCAGCGTTCTATGAGTGTGTTCCCTGTGGCAGCTTTGGCTCAGGGGCAGCCGCGCTCGCCGGACGCGCGCATCCCCTTGTGCGGCGCTTCCTGCTCGAACGGCGACGCTGGATGATCGAACAAGACCACTCTGTGGAGTATCAGGGCGCCCCAGCGATTCGCTTCACCCTGTATGACAGCGCCTCCAATCAGCGCATCACCTACTTCTGCGATCCCACGACACTTGCCGTCCGTGCGGTCTTCGAACGCTAACGCGCCCATTGGCCCAACACACGAAGTAGCGGCCTACCCACGCGACGTATTCCAGCCTCAGGAGCCATACCGTCATGACCGATACCCTTACGCCCACTGATGTGAACATGGGCGCGTCGCCCCAACAGCGGGGCATGCGCCGCCTCCGCCGCGTGCTGGAGCCACTGGCCCCGCTGCGGTATCGCGACTATCGCCTGCTCTTCAGTGGCCAGCTTATCTCCTCCATCGGCAATACCTTCTACTCAGTGGCGCTGCCCTGGTATATGCTGACCCAGGGCGGTGGGCCAATCAATCTCGGCCTCGTGCTGACCGCATATGGTATTCCGCTGGGCGCTACGACACTGCTTGGTGGCTGGCTCAGCGACAAATTGCACGCGCGTCGGGTCATGCTGATCGCCGACGCTGCGTCTGTCATCGTGACACTTGGGCTGGCCTTTGCGACCTCTGGCGCCCATACCCCGCTCTGGGTCATCGCTGCGCTGACCGCTGCAATGGGCGCCTTCTCCGGTCTGTTTGCTCCCGCGTCGCAGTCTATCGCGCCAGACCTGCTCCCTGAGAATCAGCTTCAGGCAGCGAACGGCCTGTTCTTTGCGCTCTTGCGTTTGGCGCAGATGGTTGGCTCCTCGCTGGCAGGCTTTGTCGTGGCGCAGGCGACCGCATCAACCGGCTTCACCATTGACGCGGCAACCTTTGTCGCTTCCGTGACAACCCTCCTCTTCATTCGCGATGCTTTGCCTCGCTCGGCCAAAAACGTTGACGCGACAGAAGCGGGATCGGCTGCGAGCCAGACGGAGGACGCGACCAATGCGCCAGTAGTCTACAGCAGCCTCTTGCGGTTCGCGTTCGCCTCGCCATTTTTCCTGGTGTTGCTGCTTGTCATCCTGGTGGGTAACCTGTTCAATGGCGCGGTCATGGAGGTTGCGATACCGGCGCTGGCGCACGGGCCGTTACACAGTGGCGCACAGGGCTACGGCTTTATTCTGACAGGCTGGGGTACCGGCGCGCTGGCTGGCGCGCTGCTCGCCAGCGGTCTGGGCGCCCGCCTCAATCGCGGCTATCAGGCGATCCTCGTCTTCGTTGTGCAATCGTTCGCTATTGTGGCGCTGGCCTTCGCGGTCAACACGCTGATGGCGGTGGTCTGCATGACGGCGTTTGGGCTGCTCAATAGCCTGGGCAACGTCGCCTTCGTGACACTCATCCAGCGCAGGCTGCCGCGTACTCTGCTTGGGCGCATCATGGGTGTTATCACATTTTGCAACTACGCAACGCTGCCGCTCTCGGTCGCGGCTGGCGGCTTCGCGACAGCGCAATTTGGCGCCATGCTGGTCATCCTCGGCGGCGCAGTCATTCAGTTTGCCGCGATGGCCATCGCCCTCGCCAGCCGCGAACTACGCAATTTGTGATTGTGTTCATTCTCTCTGCTACACTTTTTCAATTGTCTTTTATGAGATACCACACCACTCTGCATCAGTTGCAGAGGAAGACAGAGGAGAACACTCGCATGGCAAAAGGATCTTCACGCACGTCACAGTCTACATCCACCAAAGGTCGTCGCCCCAGTGGAGTCACGCTAGCGGTGATGTTCATTCTGGCGATCATGCTGGCGGGCGCGGCAATCAGTGGTGTTATTTAGGCAGGCGGCGGGCCACAACATTGGCCCAATGGCATATCGCCTCGGCTGGCAACCGAGCAGGCGCGCCAGCAAGCGCAAGTAGCGACAGGCCAGGCATATAATCGTACTCACACGATGGTTCCCATCACACCGCCAACCGATGGGCCAACGGTAACGCCTCAGACAGGCATCTTCAATGATAACACGATGCCCGGCCATTTCGATTTTTTTGCGCAGAACGCGTACTCAGGGCCAGCAGGTAGGCACTGGTATACCGTGTACGTCGGGTGTAAGTTCGACTCACAGGCGCCAGACTACCTTGGCGACGGGGGTGTCTTTGTCTTCCAAGATGATGGAGCGACCGTCAATCTTGGGCCGTTCATCGCGCCGGGGCATCTGAGTTGCCTGAAGGCGGTGAGCTATAGTGGGGTGATGCTGCGGCTGCGCTCCAATACCGGGCAGACGATCACCTTTGATGTGCTGACCCGCACGTATATCCAATAACGCAAGTAGAGCAGGGTAGAGCGAACATGCGCTTGCCAAAGGGCGGCTGAGTCAACCACACGCGCCGCCAGGGACGGCGTTACTTGTATAGCATGGGCGCCTGTCGCTTGCCTCAATGTGTTGTATGCCAGGAAACCACCCCAGTACATTATATGTAGAGTCCGCGCAGGCGGACTTTGTGGTGAAGCGGAGCGGAACCCTTAGGCGCGGTTTCAACCGCCCGCCCCCTCGCCTGCCTGAGTATCTACCTTACGGTAGATACTCATACGCGGGCAGCGTCAGGAAGTCCACAAACTCATCGGCGACCGAGAGCTGCTCGAAGAGCTGGCTGGCGAGGGCGAAGTTGCGCGCGTTGTACGCCTCCTCGCCAAGCGCCGCCTTGAGCTTCTCAAGCTCCTCGGCTTGCAACTGGCGATAGAGGTCAACCGTCACCTTGCGCCCGTCGGTCAGCACGCCGCGCTCGTGGTGAATCCACTGCCAGACCTGCGCGCGTGAGATCTCGGCGGTGGCGGCGTCCTCCATCAGGTTGTAGAGGGGGACACAGCCGTTGCCACCCAGCCACGATTCGAGATACTGGATGCCCACGCGAATATTCACGCGCAAGCCTTCCTCGGTGATTGGCCCCTCAGGCACGGCCAGCAGGTCTGCCGCCGTCGCCTGTACGTCGTCGCGCTGGCGGGTGATCTGGTTGGGTGTCTTCATCACATCGTCAAAGGCGGCCTGCGCCGTCTCCACCAGGCCCGGATGCGCCACCCAGGTGCCGTCGTAGCCGTCGGTCGCCTCGCGTATCTTGTCGGCGCGCACACGGGCAAACGCTTCCTCGTTGGCCTCGGGGTTGCCCTTGATAGGAATCTGCGCCGCCATACCACCCATCGCATGCGCTCCCCGCTTGTGGCACACCTTCACGAGCAGCAGCGAATACGCGCGCATGAAGGGAACCGTCATCGTTACCAGCGCACGGTCGGGCAGCACGAAATCAGGATCGCTGCGGCGCTTCTTGATCGCGCTGAAGATGTAGTCCCAGCGGCCACAATTCAGCCCCGCCGAGTGGTTGCGCAGTTCATAGAGTATCTCTTCCATCTCGAAGGCGGCGGGGAGCGTCTCGATCAGCACCGTCGCACGGATCGTCCCCAGCGGGATACCAAGCGCATCCTGCGCCATCTCGAACACATCGTTCCACAGGCGCGCCTCAAGGTGGCTCTCCATCTTGGGCAGATAGAAATACGGACCGGTTCCCCGCGCTAGCAATTCTTTAGCGTTGTGGAAGAAGTACAGGCCGAAGTCGAAGAGGCTTGCCGAGACAGGCTGCCCATCCACCTGCATATGCTTCTCGACCAGATGCCAGCCGCGCGGACGCACCAACAGTGTCGCGGTCTTCTCGTTCAGGGTGTAGTGCTTGCCTTCGGGGCTGTCGAAGGTAATCGTGCGGCGAACGGCGTCGCAGAGGTTGATCTGTCCCTGGATGTTGTTCTCCCAGGTGGGCGAGTTGGCGTCCTCGAAGTCGGCCATGAAGACCTTCGCGCCGGAGTTGAGCGCGTTGATGATCATCTTGCGTTCGACCGGCCCAGTGATCTCCACGCGCCGGTCTTGCAGGTCGTCAGGGATCGCTGCAACTGTCCACTCGGCGGAGCGTATCTCTGCCGTCTCCGGCAGGAAGTCGAAGCGCGCGCCGTTGTTGAGCGCAGCCTGGCGCTCATCGCGCTTGCGCAACAGTTCAAGCCGCCGGTCGTTGAACTTGCGTTGCAGTGACGCAACGAAGGCCAGCGCCTCAGGCGTCAATATCTGGGCATACTCAGGCGTGACGAGTCCGGTGATCTGCACTCCGGCGAGGTCGCCCTGGGTATCTTGAGGAGATGTTGTTGTCATGATGGGCAAGCCTTTCCACGAACAGGCTGGCGGCTAAAGCCGCGCCTAGGGGCATAGTGCGCCACAAAGCCCGCCTAGAGAGCGGACGGTGCGGGCTGTTCCACTCATCCTAAATACTATGGGATATGCGCTTTCTTATGCAAACATTGTCGTGTGGCGCTCCATCGGATTGCAAATCAAGGCAGACCGTTGTATGGTTACGCGCATAGATAGAATGTGTACAAAATGCGAGGCAAGGGGCAATGGCAAAAATCTTACCAATGGATGAGCGTTCACGCGCTTGCCACGTTGGCCCCTCGCGATCCTGCTCACATTGACACACTCGTTATACCTGGCTAACTCAGCTCCCGCAACCGCGCGATCACTGCGTCGGCCACCTGCGACGTACCGACCGCTGTGGGATCATCCGGGCGGGGCTTGAGGTCGTAGGTGACATATTTTCCCTCGGCGATCACCGAGGCGATGGCCGCCTCGATGCGATCCGCCGCCGCGCGTTCGCCCAGGTGACGCAGCATCAATGCCCCGGAAAACATCATCGCCATGGGGTTCACCTTGTTTTGCCCGGCGTATTTTGGGGCGCTGCCATGCACTGGCTCGAACACCGCGCACTTCTCGCCGATGTTCGCCCCCGGCGCTACGCCCAGGCCGCCGATCAATCCCGCCGAGAGGTCGGAGAGAATGTCGCCGTAGAGGTTGGGCAGCGCCAGTACATCGTATTGTTCCGGCTTCTGCACAAGCTGCATGCACATATTGTCCACCACACGATCCTCGAACTGGATGTCAGGATACTCCTTGGCGACCTCCTGGGCCACCTGCAAAAAGAGGCCATCCGAGAGACGCATAATGTTTGCTTTGTGAACGGCGGTCACTTTGCGGCGCTTGTTGGCGCGGGCATACTCAAAGGCGAAGCGTAGCACGCGGCGGCTGGCGGGAACCGAGATATATTTGATGCTCATGGCGGCGTCGTGCGAGAGCTTCTGGCCCGTCACTCGGCGAATGAAGTCGAGCATCTCCTCCATTTCGGGCGTGCCCCGTTGAAACTCGATTCCCGCATAGAGGTCTTCGGTGTTCTCGCGGCAGATGATCAGGTCAACGTGTTCGTAGCGCGAGCGCAGCCCCGGATACGACTTCGCCGGGCGAAGGTTGACATACAAATCAAGGCTTTTGCGCAGGGCAACATTGGCGCTACGGAATCCTTTGCCGACGGGGGTGGTGATCGGGCCTTTCAGGCCAACATGCGTCTCGCGGATGGACTCGATCACGTTGTCGGGCAGCACTGTGCCGTACTTTTCCACCATACTGACACCGGCCTGCCTGATATGCCAGTGAAACTCAATTCCTGTCGCTTCCAGCACGCGCTTTGTCGCCTCCGTGATCTCCGGGCCAGTGCCATCGCCCGGAATCAGGGTTATATCATACACCATACCGATAGGGCCTCCAGGCACGCTTGCCCGGCCCAGGCGCGGCGTCTACACCAGCTAGACGCGATCTCGCCTACCCATGCGAAGCGTACACCTTGCAGTATAGCACGAATAGCGAGTCGAGGCGCCTGAATATCGCCAAACATCGCCTGCCAGCGCCACTCGTGTGCAAAGCAAGGAGCACTGGCGCGCTGGACATGGCGAGCTTTTTGCTGGTATGCTCTCCAACATCCTGGCGTACAAACAGGCGCATGCCAGGAACAAAACAGCGTTGTTTTGTATCGTTCCAAAGCATCCAAAGGAGGTTGCTCCCATGCGCGCACGCGACATTATGACCCACGAAGTGATCAGCATTCGACCTGACGCGACAGTACACGAGGCGGCGCGGCTGCTCTCGGACTATTCGATCAGCGGCGCGCCCGTGCTAGATGAGGCTGGTCACATGGTTGGTATCATCACCCAGGCCGATCTCATTAGCAAAGAGGGTAAGACGGTCGCCGATCTGATGACCACCCGCGTGATCAGCGCAGAGGAGACCACCTCAGTGGATGAAGTGGCGCAACTGCTCACCAGCAATCGCTTCAAGCGTCTGCCTGTGGTGCGCGGTGAGCGTGTGGTCGGCATCGTCAGCCGCGCCGACATCGTGCGGATGATCGCCAGCCGTTGGATCTGCCCGACATGCGGCTCCATCTACACCGGACGCCCACCTGCGCTCTGCGAGAGTTGCGGCACGGATGGCGTCACATTCGAGCGCGAGCTGGCCCCGCGCATGGAGATCACCGCCCGGCAGTAAAACTGCTCATCACCACCCACTCATCCACGCCATACTACCTGCGCCCGCCAACCATTTTTGCCACCGCCGACGGCGATTGTGGTACAATACACGCCGTATATAGTCGGTATGTCATTGTGTGATGACGGCATGTGTTTGGCTGCCGCAGGTGGCGGGGTGAGATGGAGTGCGCGTATGCTCCACTATAAGGCGTTCTCAAGCGCCGTTTGTAACAATGATGTCGCCGCACTCGAAGGGATGATCAACGAGTGGCTGGCGAAGCAAAACATATATGTCCAGGCGATGGCGCAGTCGGCGCATGGCGAGCATCTAGTGGTCAGCTTCCTCTATGAGGAGAGCGAGACACAGGGCGCGCATCGTGCTGCAGTCGCCACAGCCACGCGCGACATCTTCGAGGAAGCCCTGCGCGAGGCCGAGCTTGAACCGGCGGACGAGCTTTTGATCACGCTGGCGCCCCATGCGGAGCTACCCTACTGATGGCTACCCACACCCCAACGCGCAGCCGCCATGCCTCACACCACACCATGCGCCCACACAACGACGCGCCCTACGTCGTCTATAGCACGCCGGATGGCGACGTGGGCGAGCGGCAATCCTTGCGCGCCATAGACTACACAGGGGCGCCGTTGCAACCAGCCGATCTGATCCCCCTGCCAGTCGGCGCTACCCTCTCTATGTTGCCCCAGCGGCTTGCCGTCGGCCTCGATGCGAACGGACAGCGCGTAACCATCCCACCGCGACGTGGCTGGGCGCTGGCGGCGCTGCTGCCGATTGGCTACACACGCACGCTGCTCCCCGGCTACGACAAGACGCCGGAGAGCGAACCCCTGCCCTTCTTTGGCTATACCGCCGTGGCGGGCTGGCGTGGCAGGCTCTACGCCGCCGCCATCCGCACCGATGCGCCCGACCGCTGGCTGCCCGACGCCTTTCCATTGCGCAAGCTCGAACGACTCGTACAGGAACGATTGGCTGCCGAGCCGGAAAACCGTGTGTTGGCGCATCATGCCCACTGCGCGCTCGATTATCGCTGCCCTACAGCCAGCAACTTGTTTTTCAGGCGATGGGAGGGCGCGGTGGCCGTCTCGCCGGGGTGCAATGCGCGCTGCATCGGCTGTATCTCCAAGCAGGACGAAGACAATCTCGTTTCGCCGCAGGATCGCCTGCTCTTCATCCCCAGCGTGGAGGAGGTCGTGGAGACGGGCATGGCGCATCTCGAACAGGCGCCCGACGCGATCTATAGCTTCGGGCAGGGCTGCGAGGGTGAGCCGCTCTTACAGGCGCGGCTGATTGAGCAGGCCATCCGCGCCATTCGCGCACGCACCGAGAAGGGCGTGCTGAACATCAACACGAATGGGAGCAATTGGCGCGCGCTCCAGCGTATCTACGCCGCCGGACTGGATTGCATCCGCGTCAGCACGATCTCCGCTCGCCGCGCCACTTACGACGCCTACTATCGTCCGCTTGGCTACACCTTCGACGACGTGAAGAAATCGCTGATCCTGGCGCGTGAGTCGGGTGTGCATAGTTCAATCAACCTCTTGTGCTTCCCTGGCCTGATTGACGCCGAGGACGAGATCGCCGCGCTGGTGGACTTCCTACGCGAGACGGGCGTACAGTTGGTACAGTTACGCACGCTCAACATAGACCCCGAAGTGCTGCTGCCGCGCATCCCTAAGCCGGAGGGCAAGCCGTTGGGCATGCGCATGCTGATCGAGGCGCTACGCCGCGAGACGCCGGAGGTGGAACTCGGCAATTTCACTCGGCCAGTGAGGCGTGGTAAGGAGCAGGCCGGCGGCTCAAGCCGCGCCTAGAGGCGTGCCGCCACAAAGGCCGCGTAGGCGGCCTAGCCGTTTGATCTCCCTGCTGTTTGATGGCTTGCAGCCGGAAAAGGAGACAGCGCACGAATGAAGACACTGCTGTTTCAATCCATGCGGGTACGCTTGGAGATGGCTGTCAGCGCCTTTTTTCTGTTTGCTGCCCTCGCCTTGTTGGTGGTGTATATTGCTACCTCATCGATTTATGCGTAATCACTCTCGCTCACCTCTTCTCCGGCTGACCGCTCCCCTGCTCCAGTAACGCTGTTCAGATGGGTATTCTTGCCATGATCGCCGTGCTTGTCTTTGGGGGTGTGTGGCATTGGCGCTGGCTCTTCTGGCTCATGTTGATCGTTTTTGCCAGTTCCTCTCTCCATCTCCCAGCCACGCTCTTGCAGATTGTTGGCGCGCTGCCCTCTTCCGATCCTCTCTGGTACAGCCTGTTGCGGATAGGTGTTGCTGTGGTTGAGGTTGCTCTGGCCGTCTGGATGATCTACGTCTATCGGCATGAAGGTGTCTGGGCGCTGGGAAAGAAAAGGCGGAAGAGATTATGATCATCCTAGACATCGCGCGTTGACCTGTCGTTTCCACCTATTTCAGAGAGGGCAAGGGATACCAACAATGGCGACTGCCAAACAACTACGCTTTGGCGTGAAGACTGCTCCGCAGAACACCACCTATGAGGGTATGCTGCGCGTCTGGCGCGAGGCTGACGCGATTCCTGAGGTTGAGCATGCCTGGGTGTTCGACCACTTCATGCCTCTGGGGAATGATCCGACTGGCCCCTGCCTGGAAGGCTGGACACTGCTGGCGGCCCTCGCCGCGCAGACCGAGCGGCTTCGGGTGGGTCAGATGGTGACGGGCAATACCTATCGTCATCCCACCGTGCTGGCGAATATGGGCGCTACGGTAGACATCATCTCGAATGGGCGCATGGACTTCGGCATTGGCGCGGGCTGGAACGAACTTGAGCATTCGTCGTATGGCATCCCGTTGTATACGCCGGGGGAGCGTATCCGGCGGCTGGGCGAGGCGTGCGAGATCATCCGCCGGATGTGGACGGAGACCACGCCAACGTTTGAGGGGCGTTACTACCAGATTCATGAGGCGCGCTGCGAGCCGAAGCCGATTCAGAAGCCCTATCCCCCCTTTGTGATCGGCGGCGGTGGCGAAAAGCTCACCCTACGGGTAGTCGCGCAGTACGCCAACATCTGGAACAACGCGGGCGGCCCAGTGGAAACCTTTCTCCACAAGAGCGCCATCCTCGATGAGCATTGCGCCGCGATTGGCCGCGATCCCGCCGAGATCGAGCGTTCGACGCAATTCGCAGTAGACTACAACGATCTTGCCGCCACCCGCGAAAGCATCAAGCCGTTTATTGCTGCGGGCGCGACGCATCTGGTGCTTACGCTGCGCGCGCCGTATCCCGATGGCATCGTGCGGCGTATCACCGATGAGATCATCAAGCCGCTACAAGAGGGATAGCGCTATAGATCAGGGATTTGCCAGTCAATCTCTGGCTCACCGGCGGCGCGGAGGGCGGCGTTGATCTTGGAGAAGGGTTTGCTGCCGAAGAAGCCGTTGCGCGCGGAAAGCGGTGAGGGGTGCGCCGACTGGATGATGGTGTGGCGGCTGGTGTCAACCAGGCTGGCTTTCTTTTGCGCATAGCCGCCCCACAACACAAAGACGACCGGTGTTGGCTTCGCGTTGACTGTGCGGATCACTGCGTCGGTAAACGTCTCCCAGCCCTTGCCTTTGTGCGAGTTGGGCGTGTGCGCGCGCACCGTCAGCACGGCGTTCAGCATCAGCATCCCCTGCTCGGCCCAGCGAACCAGATAGCCGTTGTTGGGGATGCGGCAACCAACGTCGTCGCGTAGCTCTTTGTACATATTCATCAGCGAGGGAGGCGGGGTAATGCCAGGGCGCACGGAGAAACACAGGCCGTGCGCCTGGTTGTCGTCATGGTAGGGGTCTTGCCCCAACAGCAGCACGCGCGTCTGGTCGTAGGAGGTCAGCTTCAGCGCATTGAACACGTCTTCCTCTGGAGGAAAGATGGTGTATGTGGCGCGCTCGGTTGCGAGAAACTGCTCCAATTGCTTGAAGTAGGGTTTGCTGAACTCATCCACAAGCTGGTCGCGCCAGCCGTCGGGAATCTCCATCGCCATGCCTGAATCTACCTCC
>JAJPIU010000020.1 GCA_021324535.1 Pseudomonadota bacterium | reverse complement strand
CAGCAATTAGGAGAAGCATTTTTCAGAAGGCCAGGAAACAAGGGAGGTGGTGCTGTGACGACTGCTGAAAAACTGCTGGAAACGTTTTACCAAGAGACAAGTGTCGCGTCGCTCTTGCCGCCTGATGATCCGTCGCTGATGCTCCCTCCGCCCACAAAAGATCAGGTGGTCTACTGGCGAGAACTGGTAGGGGTATTGCATACACAGCAAGCCCAGGGCAAAGTAGGGGTGAGAGATGCTGATTGGCCTGCTGATCTGAAGCCTTCTCGTCCCACATTGCGTGCCTTAGAAGAACGGAAGATCATTACTCGTCGCCAGCGGACGTGGCGTCTGACCAAACGAGGCCAGTTGCGACTCGCTGCCTGTGTTGAGCGTGCTGTGCCGACACCGCCTCTTACCATTTCAGAGCGACCTGGCGAAGGCTACCCTACCTATGCTGAAATGGAACGATGGGAACAAGTTTGCCGCTGGCTTGATGCCCAACCTCAGCGCCGTGCACGTCTGCCCTTTGTGGGGCTGTTGGCTGTGCGCCCTTCTTACCTGACAAGTGAACTACCGCTCCCTGAACTGCGAGGTATGCGCCAGTACCGCATTGTGCGGCATACTTCCTCGTGCGAGTGGGCGCTTTCGCCTACCTGGAAGACGCGCCTCACTGATTTGTGGGAGGGTCGCAAGAAATTGTTGCGCGACGGCATGCCTCCAGATACTTCGGTTCAACGGGATGCGTTCCCACATTTGGTAGCGGTCGGATTGGATACGTGGTACCTCAACTGGCTCAGCGATGTTGCCCTGCCACCTCGCCTGCGCGCCAAACTTGACGCCTTGCAGGCCCAAGCTAGGGAACAGGATTGCGAGATAGACACGCCGTGGAAATATGATAGTGTGCCTTTACAGATGTATCGCTTCGGGTCGAGCGCAGCGCAGTCTGGTGGTGTGTCGTGGGGCTACATTCTTCGTAACCCCTCGGTGAACATTGCCGTTCGCAAAGTTCCACTGGGTCGGGTAATTGCTCAAGTTCGGTTGGGGGCCGAGTGTTTGTGGCGGCTCACACCATTACGCGCACTCAACGAGCTAGACGCACTCTTCAAGCGGTGGTGGGGAAATACGTTTGGTCACTGGCAGGTTAGTCAAGCTCATTTGGCCGTGGATGTGGTCAATTTTCCTATTACGGATGATGCTCTCTCACGCTTTGTCTCACGCTCACGTAAGCAGGCTGTGTATCAGGCTGCTCGTAAAGAAGTTAGTCTCCTGCTGCGGGATTTGCGTGGCGAACGTGGGGAACAGGACGATGAGGATGAGCAAGAGTATTTAGTGGATTGGGACGAGCAATTTGGTGGTAGGGATGAGGTAGATGAGTGGGTTGATCCCTTTGCTGAAGAGGATGGCTTCGATGCTTTTGAGGGTGTGAGTCACGCTACTGCTCGTGCGCAAGCCGATTTTGAGAGGCCAGTGGAAGCTCGTTCAGTGACAACGTATCGTCAGGGACGTAGCTACTCTGGCGCCTCCTGGTCGGTTGGTGGAGCGATCTCGTTTGTCCTCTATGACAAGACATTGCAAAGTCGGCTCACGAACCGTCGGTATATGGAGCCGATTTGGGAAGCCAATGGGCGTCGCTCAGATGAACGAGTGACTCGTAATGAGTTGCGTGTCCGGCGTGAGGTCTTTCGTGAGCTAAGAGTACCTGGGAATGTGACGCCTTGTCTGGATGATCCGTGGCAGTTTCTTGAACACATGCAGGATGTTTGGGCGCATGGGGTAGGGCAACCAGAAGATTGCCCAGATGTGGTGAACGTGGCTTGGATACGTCAGGTAGTTCCCCTAGAGAACGATAGCAACCGCTCACGTTGGCCGACTGATCCGGCCTGGCATGTTGTGCAACAAGCAACCTTTACTGACTCTCCTGCTCCGGCGCGTCGGTTGATCCGTAGAAAGCAGCAGGCGGCAGATATTCAGATTCTAGTGGGGTTGAATTTTGGGACGTTGGTCAGCCAGACGGCTCGGCTACATCCTCATGGTGGCCAATACGATATTTCGATGGCAGTCGGTGAGATGGTTCCCGCGCTAATGAGAGAGGCTGCCAAGCCTGGAAAAGACTTTGGCGTTCTAGTGCGCGAGCGGCGGCGCAGATGGGGCTTACCGCTGCCCACCCATGATAAGGTGTTGCCCTTCCGCTCGATGCCAGTTTGTGCTTCGTCGTCTGCTGATGGCGTATCTCCTTCAATGTTGGGGGCTTCAGAGACATCTGACTCTGTTTTGCCTCTCGCGACTGATGCGGCGCCACTTATGGCGCCACCTTCTGCTGCTGCTGATGTTCCTGAGCCAAGCGATCCAGAGGTGGTTCAGGCGAAGGATCGCTTCCAAGTAGCTGAGCGGCGGTTACAAGCAACTCTGGATGCGTTGCAGGCGGCTAGTGCGCGTGGTGCGCCACCCTGGGAACTCCGTCGCTGGGAGCAAGCATATATGGATGAGATGGAGACCTATGAGGCGGCTGAACGCGCATATCGTATCCTGACACAATATCCTCGAGGGGAGTAGTTTTGTATGGCTGGCTGTGACTAGGTAGCCGGTACGTTGCTAAGCTGCTATACTGGTAGCTATGGTGTCGTTGCTGACTCCCCGTGAAGCCAGCGAGTTTTTGAGTGATCAGTTAGGGGTAGAAATACACAAACAAACTGCGTATCGCCGTATCAAGGCTGCTGCCCGACGCGGTGATCCTGGTGTGCGACGTGTTGGGAAAATTTGGTGCGCTTCCCGTGAGTGGTGGCTGGAAGAGTTTCACCAACGCCCCCCTCTACAGCGTGGTCGTCCGCCCAAACAACCTATATAGATGTTCGCCTTGTGTTTTTGAAAGCCCTGGAGCTAACTGCTGGCTAATATCCTATGGTTGGCTGCGGACGT
>JAJPIU010000167.1 GCA_021324535.1 Pseudomonadota bacterium | reverse complement strand
CGACGAGATTCCCTTTGATTTCGAGCGCCGACGCTCCTCCATCGTCGTGTCTTCTGACGATCAGCGGTTGCTGATTGCCAAAGGCGCGCCAGAAAGCGTGCTGCCAGTCTGCACACACTATGAGGTCGCTGGGAAGGTTCAAGAGCTTGCCACGACTGCGCGCGCCATGTGTGAGACAACCTATCAAGCCCTCAGCGCTCAGGGGTATCGCACGTTGGCCGTCGCCTATCGTAACGCGCCTGCGCAGGGGGCGTATCACGTCGCCGATGAGGTAGGGCTGACGCTCAGTGGTTTTCTTGCCTTCATCGATCCACCTGTGGAGGGGGTCGCCGATGTGCTGGACGCATTACGCCGTGACGGCGTGGAGGTAAAAATCCTGACTGGCGACAACGATCTGGTGGCGCGTCACATTTGCGAGCAGGTAGGGCTGGACGCTGGGCGCATTGTGCTTGGTGACGAATTGAATGAGATGAGCGACGTCGCCTTACAGCATGTGGCGGAAACAAGCAGCGTGTTTGCGCGCGTCTCGCCCGCACAGAAGAACCGCATCATGCTCGCGCTGAAAGCCCGTAAACATGTCGTCGGATTTCTGGGAGATGGCATCAACGATGCGCCCTCGTTACATGTGGCGGATGTGGGAATCTCGGTTGCTACGGCGGTGGATGTCGCAAAAGACGCCGCCGAAATCATCTTGCTCGAACGAAGTCTGGCCGTGTTGCATCGCGGGGTGCTGGAAGGTCGCAAAGCGTTCGGCAACGTGATGAAGTTCTTACTGATGGGTACGAGTTCCAGCTTTGGCAATATGTTCAGCATGGCTGGGGCCTCGCTCTTCCTTCCCTTTCTGCCTATGTTACCTACACAGATTCTGCTCCTCAACTTCATGTATGATGTCTCTCAGGTGACGATCCCGACAGATAATGTGGACGAGACCTTCATCGTGAAGCCTCATCGATGGGACATTGGCCTCATTCGTGATTTCATGATCTTCATCGGGCCGATCAGTTCGATCTACGATTTTCTCACCTTCTTTGTCATGCTTGCCGTCTTCCATGCAGGGCAGGCGACCTTCCATACTGGCTGGTTTGTAGAATCGTTGGCGACGCAGACACTTGTCCTGTTTGTCATTCGTACTAGCGGGAATCCGTTCAGGAGCCGCCCCAGCCGCTCGCTCACAACCGCAGTGCTGCTCATTGTGGTAGGTGGCGTACTTCTACCCTACATTCCCTTCCTGGCTGGCCCGCTGGGTTTGACGCCGCTGTCGCCGCTGTTCTTCCTCTATCTCATCGCGGCTACGGGTACCTACCTGTTGCTGGTTGAGATGGGCAAACGTGTGCTTATGCGCCGCCGCGCATATTGAAACAGCCCAGACATTTTCCATGCATATTGTGATGTTGCTGTGAGACAAAAACTCTTCCCCGTGATACCTCCGTGATGTTGCCCTCGCATAGTTCTCTAGAGGCGTCCAGAGGGCGCCTTGAGAAAGGCAGGTAGGGTGTCATGTCTATGACAGCAAACTCGTTCCATACCAGAAAAAGTACCGATATTTCTTTATTGCACTCTCCTTTTCCGTTCATGCCCGCTGTTGTGGTTTATGTGCGGGCAAGTAGCCTCTTGACAATCTTCGCAGCGCTTTGCGGGTTCCTCTCGGCGGTTGGCGCTATGCCAGGAACACCTTCTACCTCATTTGGAGTAGGGGTTATCTCGTGCGCAGTGACGTTGCTCGCCTCAGGGCTGTTCATGTGGTCTACCAATCCAAGCATGGCGCTTGCGCTACACGAGCGCGAACGACCACTCATTGTACAGACAAACCTTCGCGAGGACAAGAGCGCGTGTCTCATGCCCCCTCTTGCCACTCAAGCTCCTGGACTGCACCCCATTCACCGGACCACTGGGCAAGTCAACTCATCAAGAGATGAGAAGTAGGTGGCTTCAAACTCCATCGGAGGCAGATAGCCGAGGCTGGAGTGGAGGCGTTTGGCATTGTAGACCGCCTCAATGAAGTGGCCCAGGTTAGCTTCGGCATCGGCGTAGGTGCGGTACTCGTTGAGATACACCTCCTCGATAGTCTAAACGCAAGTGACAAAAGGGCTGGTGAGCGCCGTTCGACGAGAGTGGAACAACATAGCGGATTTCCACCTCCTCATCCGTCACGACCACCTGATCAATGAGCAATTCAACCAGCAGCTGTTTCTGTGAGAAGGTCGCGTTTTTCAATCCCATCCGCATCTGTGCACAGAACGTCTCAATGGACGCAGCCACCTTTCCGAGTTCGATACGCTGCTGCGCCAGCGCGTCCAACTGCTGGAGCTGCGTCCGCAGACTGGCGAGTTTCTGCTCCAATTCGCGGCGTTTGCGCTCGAACTCGGGCAGCACCAAGATGTCGGCCAGGTAGGCCGTGAGCAACCGCTCTTGCTGGCGTTCCACACCAGCAATGGCGTGGCGCAGGTTGGCTTGGCGAGCCTGCAGGTCCTGTGGCAACCAGGCGCCGGACTGCGCCCGTTCGAGCGCATCCGCGATCTGTTGGGGATCAGTCACCACGGCACAGAGATCCGCCCACACGAGATCGTCGAGGCGCTGGGTCGGCACGTAGCGGGTCGTGCACTGGTGGCCCTCACTGATACGGAGGGGATCCACGCGCCCACGACACACGTAATAGCTGTAGCCGCCAGGGGTGGTTCGGCTCCCAGCCGTCAACCGGCACGCGCCACAACTGACATGACCCTGTAGCAGATACTCCTGGCGCGTGTTGCGGGCAGCACGCTGTTGGTTTTGCGCAAGTTTGTCCTGCACGAGTTGGTAGACCTCCTGAGTGACGATCGTGGGCACGGGAATGGGAACCCACTCGTCGCGGGCCTTGAGCACATGACTCTGCCCGGATCCCACAGGAAGCAAGGGCGACATCCGCTCTTTGGCCGGGACGCACCGATACCGATTCCCGTAGGCGAAGCCCGTGTAGGTCGGATCGCGCAGGATGGCCCGAACACTACACCCACTCCAATAGGGACGCCCCCGTGGTGTCAGCGTCCCCCGCTGCTCCAGACGTTTCCCGACGGAGTAGAGCGTCGCCCCCTCCTCAAGGTAGGCGGCGAAGATGTCCTCGACGACGACCGCTTGGGTGTCGTCTCGGTGAACCCCAGCAGGATCACGAGGCTGGTCGGGGTCAACCTGATAGCCGTAATGCCCGCGCGTCCATGGGAGTAGTTGCCCCGCGCGTAGTTTCGCCAATTTTCCCCGCCGCAACCGCTCGGTGATGAGCGTGCGCTCGTACTCCGCCACTGCGCCGCGAATCTGCAACAGCAACTGGTCATTGGGGTCGTCGCTCATGGGCCGCTCAACGAACTCCACGCGCACGCCGGACCGCGCAAATTCTTCCAACAAGAGCACCTGGTGCACGTATTTGCGCGCGAGACGATCCGGCGCCGTGATCACCACCACCTCCATCTCTGCGAGCGCCACGTCATCCCGTAACCGGTCCAGACCAGGGCGACTCAGCCGGGCGCCACTGAAGCCGTCGTCACGGTAGATATGGGTCTCGCTCAGGTCCCAGCCGCGCTCCTGAATCGCGGTTCGTCCGCACACAAGTTGCTGCTCGATCGTCTGATCCTGCGCTTGGCGTTTGCTGGACACCCGCGCATACATTCCGGCTCGCATCATTGTCCTCCTGTAAGAGCGCCCACTGCAGGAGGTGGTGATAGGCGTGATCCCAGCGGCGTTGCCCGTCGGCGACGGGCGCTGCACTTCGGCGCAGACGCCACTCCCGTTTGGTGTTCTGTTTCATCCTGATCTCCTGCCTGTTCAGCCTGTTTAGCCGTGACAGGAGTATCTTCGCGCCGGAGCGCTCCCGTTCGCCGCCAACTCAATAGCAGGCGACGAGAATGAATGAAACAGAATTTGTCATTTGTGATGAGACCATCTCGTGTTTGAGCGTCTTGAAGAAGCTCTCGGCTTTGGCAGTGTCGTAGGGATTGCCCTTGGCCGACATGCTCACGCGCGCCCCCGCCTGTTCCAGGCGGGCGACATAGGCGAGACTCGCATACTGGACGCCGCGATCCGAAGGGTGAATCAGCCCAGGCGTCGGTCGGCGTTGGGTCGGCGTTGGGTCGGCGTTGGGTCAGCGCCAGTTCCAGGGCGTCCAGGGTGAGTGGGGTATTGATCTGACGGGAGAGCTTCCAGCCGACGCAGCGGCGCGAGGAGGCGTCGAGCACACACGCCAGATAGACAAACGTCGTCGGCAAGTGGACAGAGGTGATGTCAGCGACCCAGGATTGATTGGGCGCTGTCACTGTCGTCTCAGCCAGCAGATTGGGAGAGATGGGAGAGCCCTGTGTCCCGTCCGTCGTGACGATGAACCGGCGCGGGCGGGAAGTTCCAGGGCGTCACCGGGCCGAGTTCATCGACGCAGAAGACAGTGGCTCCCTCCGGCGGGTCGGTGGAGAGGGTGACGATCTGCGCCCTTTTGGGGACAAGGGGCGAAATTGGGATTCTTGCTGGTGGCCCACCAGCGGGTGCGTCGCCAGCTGATGCCTTCTTGCCGAAAGATACGGCGGATCTGGCTGCGCGCCACCTGGATGCCCTGCTGCTGGGCGACGGCGGTGAGCGTGTCAAGCGTCCACTCCGGGTCGCCTTGCGGGTCGGGCGTGGTCACCGCGCCAGTTAGTTGAGGCATGGTCATAAATCGAAGCCACGTCGGGCAGTAAGCCGACATGTCCGATCTCGTGCCAGATGACCGTCGTTAGTAATAACGGGGCCCGCTCGTATAGCGTCTAGCATCATTCAGCGAAGATATACATTCAACGGCCATTTCGTGCTCTAACTCGACGACAGCGGTTCCCAAGCACCATCTGATTTTTCTATCATCAGGATGCCTTGGCTCTCGCTCCAGTTTCGCTACCACCTGTTGATAATGGTCTCGTAGCTGTCGCAGAATTTCTGGAACCCCTTCAATCTCAGACGGCCTGAAGGCCTTGAGCGGGACAAATTGCGCTGCCTGGATCATCGCTTGCTCGAAACGCTGTTTTAGCATGTCAAGGTTCAGGAAACTTGCCCGCATGCTCTCGCACGTACATGGGATTCCCCCGACACCTGCACACTTATGGCACATTTCATTAGCTTGCATGAAGTGGTTGTATCTCGTCGGCGCAGGCAAACGGCGGGGTGTGAATCCAGAGTTATTGCATTCCAAACAATCGATAAACCCTCGATTCTGACATCGTGGGCATAACGTTGAATTCGTGCCGCCGTTGATAGGACTCGCGTTCACGTTCGTCTCCTCATGACTGCTTGCTGCTCAGATCGCCTTGAGGTCAACTCTGCGTTCCGTTCTGGCACTCCACCCAGCACTCGACTCCATTATACAGCTTGGCCTCGATTTATGACCACCTCTCAGTTAGTTCGTCGGTGGGCTTGCCCGGCGGGGGCAGCTTCACCAGTGCCAGGATGGTTCTGCGTTCGAGCTGCGTCAAGCGCGGGCGCCGTCCCGCGCCGGGCTTGGCGCCCAGCCTGTCGAGGCCACGCGCATGGAAGGATGCTGGAAGGATGCTGGAAGGCGTGGAGGCGCTCGCGCACGGTCTGCGGGAGGTCTTCCGCAATCTGACGGGGGCGCAGGCCCTCCCAACTCCGCACAACCATCTGGGCGTGGCAGATCCCGTCGGCGGGGGCATGGGCGCTGTGCGCCAGTGTGCGGACGTGGCGCTCTTCAATCACGTTAACGGGTCGGCGAGCGGAACGATACTTTGGCATGGGACACCTTCTTGCCTCCGTCTGCCCGCAGATTTCTTGCCACCTTTGAGGAACGACGCATTGGGCGACTTTTCGGCTACAGCGACCCTGCGGTGTCGTGCGACGCGACTTCAGCCAGCGTGCGCTCGGTCGCTGAGCGCACCGCGCTCGAAGGCGAATGAAGGGACAGGTCGCGTAGGCGATGCAGCGTCTCGACCGGCAGGTCGCCACTACGTGTGTAGAGCACACCGATGGTTCGTGCGGCGCGCCACTGGGGTTCCCAGTAGGAAGCGTCCAGCGCCTGGAGGACGAGGGGAACGAAGGGAAGAAGCGACGGAGCCGCCGTCCCCAGCACGTCGATGAGGTCGAGGGTCGCGCACTCCACCAGGGGGCCAAGCAGGGCGCCAGCAGGATGCCCAGCGACGACATCGCGCGCTTCGTGCAGGGCGACATGGATTTGGTCGACTGCGGCCATGCCTCGAAGCGCAGCCAGCGCTTCGAGCCGCACGGCAGGCTGACTGTCACCAAGCGCGCGACTGATCTGAGCCGAGATCTGGGCCGAGACCTGGGCCGAGACGCTGTCCGCAACGCCAGGGCGGTGAGCCGCAATCCTCCCTAGCGTGCGCAGCGCTGCTCGCCGAACTGGCCATGAGCGATCTCCGAGCGCGGCGGTTACCGGCCCCACGCTGCGTGGCCCGATCTGAATCAGCGCAGCCGACACGGCGTGTCGCAACGCGCTGTTTGTCGGTCGGTCGCTACTGATCCAGCGACTCACCAACGGCACAATCGCCGTGTCCGGGGCTTCCACACCGAGGTGGCCAAGCGCCACCGCAGCTTCCCTGGCGACACGCCACGAGCGATCCTCAATGGCGCGGATGAGCGCCGTCAAGGCAGCTTGGGACAGTGGACTGAGGCGGCCAAGCGCGTGGGCGGCTTCGCGCCGCACCCGTGGATGCGGGTCGTCGAGCGCGGCGGTGAGCCGCTCCATCCCTTCCCAGCGATCTGGAGCGCCCGGTAGCCGAACCTCCTCGGCCCATGTCTGGATAGCCACTTGGCGACGGCGCCAACTGCGAGGCCTGTGGGTCGCAGGCGCCGTGGGGGCTGTGAGCGCCGACGCTGGACGTGGGCGATGCCTCGCGCCAGGCACGGGTGGTCGTCGCCCCAGCACAGGGGAAACCGCCTGTCCTCCGCTGAGGGCACGCACGATCTCCCTGGCGATGTCTTCGA
Source organism: Pseudomonadota bacterium (assembly GCA_021324535.1). GTDB lineage: Bacteria > Chloroflexota > Ktedonobacteria > Ktedonobacterales > JADMIN01 > JAJPIU01. Next base: position 8,423 of record JAJPIU010000167.1, on the reverse strand, counting down.
CCAGAGACTCCCTCTGGGCCAGCGCACGCACGATCGTCGGCATGACCTGCGGTGTCGCTCGCCCTGTCCGGAGAGCGGCGTGGAGCATCGCGGCGGCTGCCCGCTGCACGGCAGCGCCTGCCGTGTGATCACTGAGCGTCTGGAGGACGGCGTCTACCGCCGCAGCGGGCAGGGGCGCGCGTAGCGCGGCCAGCGTCGTCAGCGCGGCTACGCACAGACGCTGATTCGCCCGTTGCGCTACCGCGACCATCAGCGGGGCGATACAGCGTTCGTCGAGCAGGAGCAGCAGTTCACGGGCGCGCATACCGAGGATCCAATTGTCAGCGATCTGGGCGGCGACGAGTGCGGCGACCGTGTCCGGCTCGATGGGCTGGTGGAGAGCAACGAGCGCGAGGGATGCTGGGATGAGGAGACGAAGGTCGTGACAGCGCTGTTGGGCAGCCAACGCGCGAACGGCCACCGTTGGAAGGTGGACGCCGCGTTTGGCGAGATCCGCGAGGACGTTGACGGCGGCCTCAGCGACCTCGGCTGCGCCATCATCCAGGGCGGACACGACGGAATCGATTGCCAGCTGGAAGGCCACATCGCCGGGACGCGCCAACCACCGCCCCAGGCTCTGAACCGCAGCCACACGGACAAGAGGGTGTGGGTCGCGGGTGGCCTGGGCCAGCGCCGCCAGGATCGGCATGGTCAACTGGGGATCGAGCGCGCGGCCAATCTGGCCTTCAACTCCATCCGCCTCAGCCGCCTCAGCCGCCTCAGCCGCCTCAGCCGCCTCAGCCGCCTCAGCCAGATCGCCACGATCCGCACGTTCGTTAAGGTCGCCGATCGCTCGCACAGCAACCAGACGAACGGCGTGGTCGGCGTGACCTGTCGCGCCCAGGAGCGTCCGAACACTCTCCTCGCTCCACGCGCCAGGGATCAATCCCAGGTGAGCCACGACCGTCGCCGCCGCCGTCCGCTCCGGAGGATCGCCCTCCTCGAGCGCGTACACGACCTGGGAAAAGCCCCAAGCGCTCAGATTGCGCGGCGCTGTCCAGCGGCTGGAAAGATCAGACGCTTCGATCCAGCGGCACGGCCACGACGCGATGCCGACGAGCGCCAGCACGAACGACCCGATTGCAGGCATAGCTGCACCTAGAGGTACCCGATCTGCGAGGTCATTCACTGCAACAACTGCAGCGGCGCGCACCTGGGGGTCGCGGTCACTGAGCGTAGCGGCGAGCGTGGTCAGCACGCGCTCCACCCGATCTGCTGGGATGTATGCTCGCAACGTGGCGAGCGCCTCCGCCGTGTCTGCGCGAAGCGCGGCGTCGCGTTCGACAGCGGCGACCAGCGCGTCAATCATGGTGGAGGTGACGCGCTCACCCACCCGGCCCAGGATCCGCGCCGCACTCTTCAGGAGCCTGGATGACGCCGGTCGCGACGCTGGATCAAGCGAACCAAACGCTGCGCTCGCGTTGCGATCCGCCTGCCCGACGCCATCGCTGAGCGCTCGCGTCAGTGAGCTGAGCAGCCAGTCGGGGAGCCGATTGGCGATGCCTTCAAGCGCCCTGGTGATCGTCTCGTTCACGCGCCAATCGTCGTCGTCCAACGCGCCCGCAACCGCCCCGATCGTTTCAGCGGATGCCTCGGCGAGCGCGTCGCGCAGGGTCCAGACCACCTCTGCCACCTGCGCCCGCGCCTCCCGCTCACCAGAGAACAAGACGGGCAGGGTGGCCTCGATCGCTGGCAGACCCTTCGCGCACAACGCCTCCCTGGCGAACGTCGCAAGGCGCCAGTCTTTATCGCCCAGCAACTGGACTAGCTCAGGGAGCATGGCGTCAGGCAGCTGCGCTAGCCAGTCGCTAGGCGTGTGGCGTACCGCGCAGTGGTACTCTGCCAGCGCACGATACGCCGCATGCCTGTTCTCTTGATCCTCCGATGAGGCCAAGTGGAGAAGTACGCGCAAACCTTCGGCGCCTACGCTCTCTCCGCGCCTGCCAAGAGCCAGCGCCGCAGCCTGGATCGCTTCGTGATCGCTGCTCGGCGTCTCGACCGCCCGGAGTAGCGCCCGGACACTCTCGTCGACCTCGTCACTTTCGCTTGAGCGCCTGTCGTCTCCAACAGACCCTGTGTGTTGTAGGTCGAACACCTTGAACCCCTCAGCAGGTTGCGGTTGCTTGTTCATGGAAGAGTTCCTCCTGTCTGGTCTGCCCACCGTGTGGTGGTGTCGTCAGTGATCTTTGCCTTTGTAGGGTCGCGACAGTGATACCTATAAACACAAAGGCCCCGCCGATCGCCCGAATTCCCCACACCTGCGGATCGGTCGGTAACACGCCAAACGCCTGCGGGGCGATCCAGCCAATGGCCAGCGTCAGCGGGACGGCCAGCAGAACCCGGCTCGCCGCCAGGAGGGCGACCTCTGCTGCTCCCGGCGCCCCTTGATACGCTCGATTCCTGGCCGATTCTGAGAAAAAGAGGATGGTCATGCGAAGGGGTAGCCAGATCGCCAGCGCCAGCCCAGCGTACGCTACGCCAGCGAAGAACGTGGAGACGGCATGGGTCACCACGAGGAGAATTGGGGTCAAAAGGGTGGCAAACGCAGCCGCCCAGGCAACTCGCCAGGCGAGGAAATTGATCGCGTCCATGCCGACCATGCCAGTGTCGGCAGCTTGATGGCAGTCAGCGCTCGCCGGGTGTGAGGTGTTCTTCATCCCGCGCTTGCTTGCGACCGCCGCGACTGCCTGCGTGCCTTGCCCTACGACGAGGATCCATACCAGGGCGGGGGCACTTACCGCGCCCGCAAACCCCAAGCGCTGAACCGAGGTTGCCATGACGCCCAGGATCACCAGCGCCGCTGGAACTGCCAGCGCCCGCCAGGGGAGCGTTTTCCGGATCCCATCGAAGGCAGTCAGGTAGATCATATAGACCGCGCTGAGGGGAAGTGCAATGGATGGGTCTACTTGGCCAATCCCGATAAACGTAGCTATCGACGTCAGCGTCGTAGCCGCGCCTGCGAGGATTGCCCAGCGCTGCGTACGCCAGTGAACGCGCCGGAGATGCAGCCCAGGGTAGTTCGGATCCACCCGCTTGCCGGCCGCCTGACTCCAGAACGGGATGATAATCAGGGCGCTCCAGTACCCGGTGAGAGTATAGACGAGCGCGCCCGTCACGGGGCCTGAGCCTCCCAGAACCGAATGCAAGACATAATTGTCGATCAGCGCGCCTGCGGACGAGACGCCGCCTGCGATGAGAGCAAGAACACGATAACCGGGAATGGGAATGCCCTTGATCATGATCAAACCTCCCTGGGGTATCTTGCCTTTCCGACATATCGACAGGGGATCAATCAAAGAGCATTGTTTAAATTCCCTCGTTACATTCCCCTTGACAGTCGGAAGCCCTTCCAATACAGTTACAGTGATCTCGATGGATCGTTTTCATGTCCTCCGTTCTCCGCTTCGTTCGCACCTTGCGCGTACCGAGGAGCGACGACTGGAGTTCGGCCAGCATGGACATCGCTGCTCAGTGCCTGAACGTGCAGACGGCGCGCGTTGGCGTTCCGTTGGCGTTCCGTTGAGGGTCGGTCACGACCCTCAGGGTGAGACTCGATGAAGAGAGACGATGCCGCTCTGTTCTTCACGGCAGCCCACATGATCCGACTGGTCACCTGCCGTCTTCCATTCAAAGTCTACCAGCTGGCATAGCAGCCTCAAAGCATTTGGGCAATTCCCCGGTGGACACATGCCCCAGCGGGAAACCCGACCCCAAGCCACCACGCAGGTGGTGGAACAGCTCAGAAACGCGGCGTTGCGGTAGGCGCTGAAGGCGCTGAGGCAGGTGATGGAGGTGAGTATGGAAACGTTCGGTGATGTACTCAGCAGTTATGGGGACTCGCAGGCCGAGATCGCGCGGGTGGCCCAGGTTAAACCGTCTACCGTCTCCCGTTGGATCAAGGGGGAGAAATTGCCCGATCCCTTTAACCGCGCGGGGGGTGAGCGTGTTGAGCGATTACAAGGTCATTATTGCCAGCAGGATCAGGCCTGTCGGCAACGCCTCTGGGACGCGCTGATCTCTTCGCGCAACCAGCGGTCACAACACAGGCGATCCGATCACGCGGAGTCCAGGATCAGTAGGACGAAGAGAAGGAAAGGGCCAGCGGGCGGTGTGACCAATCTTCCGCTTGATACTGAGGCCTACGCTGGATCACATAACAGCCTGGCAGCGGCTATCAAGTTGCTCACCTCACCGCCTTCACACCAGCCTGTTCCGGGGGGAGATATTCTGCTCTCGTGGCAGGGAGACGATTTGGTGCGCCGCGTGCCTAATCTTGCTGCCGCGTGGCGCCACGCTCTCACGGAGGCTTTGCGCAGTGGTCGAACGGTGCGTCACCTCTTTCGCCTCAGCCAGGATCACGAGCGATCGGTGCGGCTCGTGGAGACCATGCTGGGATTGCTGTGGACGGATCGCTACGCCCCCCGCTACTTCGAGACCGATCAACTCCTGCAGCCGCCCTACGATCTGTTGGTAGCGCCTGGCGACCGTGGTGCGTTGTTGTTCTTGGCGACAACCTCTGCGGACGCTGTTGACAGCGCGCTCTATTTGCATGACCCCAAGCAGCTCGAGATGGTGCGCCAGCATTTTGCGCGCCTTGAGGAGCAGACACGTTCGTTGCTCACCACCTACCGACCGGACCCGACCGACAACCGGGTGCGACGCGAGTTTCGCCAGGCGCTCATGGCGGCGGAGCAGCAACCTGGTGAACAGATGCTGCTCCAGGATGTGCTCAGCGATCTCACCTGGCCCCATCACTGGATGGACGTTGGGTCCATCTGTCGAAACGAAATCGAGCAAACGGTTGAGGATGTGGAGTGGCTGATTACCTACCACCACCAGCGCTGGGACGTGTTCGATCAGCACATCAAGGCCGCTCGTCAGCGTCATCTGTGCTACCAACAAGCCATCATCGAGTTGGCGGATCAGGGCATCTACCGACGGGCAAGTCGCGACCAAGCGCCACACTTTCGCCTGCGGCCCTCCGAGCGGAGGGATCATCTGGCGCGCATCTTGGACCTCCTGAAACTCGACAACTATGAACTGGGGTTGCTGACGCCGAACGCGCTTCCAGTCGAGCAGCGGCTACCAGCTAGGCTGTTCTGGAAAGTCATCCGTTTTGGGCATGTGTTGATGGAGCGATGGGTTTCCGGGCCACTGGGCGAACACATCGAGGTTGATATGGAAATCGCCGCCCCACCGGTCGTCCAGGGATATGTCTGGTACTTTGAAAAGCTGTGGAATACGACTGCGGTCATCAAGGACAAGCAACAGGTAAAAGACTTCCTCGAGAGCCAGAGGAAGCGGATTCGCGGCTGACGCTGGAAACCTCATTACAAAATCCTGGTTCTGGCACACATCCGGTGCCAGGTGACATAGCGCGAGGCGCGATAGAATGGGAGGGCTAACGGTGTTGCACCTCTGCATCGTTGCGGGAGTTCACTCTGCCCCTTACCAGCGTGCAGTCGCGTGTCTTCCCCCACCTCCAGAGCGTTCATGTGGATGCCCTTGAGACCACAGACCAGCGTCTGGTCGTCTCCGTCTCATCACAGGCTACGAGCGCGCGTTGTCCGCTATGTCAGCACTGGTCACGGGTCATCCATAGTCGCTTTCAGCAGACGGTGGCGAACCTGCCCTGTGGGGGCAAAGCCGTGGTCGTGTCTCTCGCTGGACATTGCTTCGCCTGTCGCCAGAAGGACTGCCCACGCCGTACCTTTCGAGAGCGCTTTCCGCAGGTCGCGCCGTACTACCAACGGCGCACTCCGGCGTTCCACCAGGCGCTCGAACGCCTGGGGCTTGCCTTGGGGGGACGACCAGCCGCACGTCTTGCGCGTGGGCAGGGGCTGCCGCCACTCGAAACGCAGCGTCGTCGGCGTACACGCAAGCCGAGGTTCGGGAGCGCGGGAGAGGAGGCATCGGAAGGCGCCAGTCGTCTCCCGCGTGACACGGTTCCTCACGAACCAAGCCGGAGCAGCTTCCTCCGCGCGGTTCGTGGAGCGGCACACCACGATGCGCCGACTCCGCATGTGCCGGGCATTGATGAGTGGGCATTGCGCACGGGGAAGACCTATGGAACCCTCTTGGTCGACCTGGAACGTCACCAGCCTGTGGATGCGCCCCCCCCGATCGGATCGCTGAGACGCTCGCCGCCCGGCTGCAACTGCATCCGAATGTCGAGGTGATCAGCCGGGATAGAGGTGGCGCCTACGCCGACGGGGCGCGCCAGGGGGCGCCAACCGCCATCCAAGTGGCCGATCGGTTCCATCTCGTCAAGAACCTGGCAGATGCGCTCGATGCCTGTTTTCTCTCTAAAAGCGTCTCCCGTGCCCAGGCAGCCAGAGACGTTTCCCCTCTGGCGCCGCAGCAGGCCGCAGACGCGCCCCGGCTGAGCACGAGGATGTAATCCAGGGCGACGAAAAGGCGAGCGACAGTGGGTGGCGCGGCAGGACGAGGCCAGCCAACAACGACACGCGCGGATGTGTGCGCGCTATGAGCACATCCATGTGCTCCGCGCGAAAGGACTTGACCAGCAGGAAATCGGTCGGCGGGTGTGGGTGAGCCGCAAGACGATCCTGCGCTACCTCCAGTTGGAAGCACCACCGCCACGTCGTCATCCTTCGTCACTGGCGGTGGCGTAGTGGACGTGTCCTTGATCCCTCTGAACTCTATTTGCTCCAACGGTGGGAAGAAGGATGTCAGAGTGGTCGTCGCCTCTGGCTGGAGATCCGCAAGCAGGACTATGCCGCGTCGCTCACCAGCGTCCATGGTCTGTCGGCACGTCAAGCGGCGTTCCTTGTCCTGCGTCCAGTGAGCGAGCGATCACCTGAGGAGACGGTGTACCTCGACCACCTGTGCCGTCTTGATCCTGAGATCGCCCAAGCAACGGAGCTTGCCACCACCTTCCTCACTCTGGTGCGTGAGCGCCCGTCTGACCGCCGGGAACGGCAGCGCCAGGTCGATGACTGGCTGGCCTACGCCGTGGCGAGCACCTGTAGTTCGCTGCACCGGTTCGCTCAAGGCCTCCAATCGGACTATGATGCGGTTCTTGCTGGGCTGAGGCTTCCGACGAACAATGGGCAATTGGAGGGACAAGTGAACCAGCTTAAAGCGATCAAGCGCCAGATGTTCGGCAGGGCCAAGTTCGACTTGCTCCGGCTACAGGATCTCTACGCCGCCTGATCGCTCCACCGGATGTGTGCCAGAACCCACATTTACTGATGTCGTGAGCGACAACTAAACCAGGTAACCGCATTGGCGAGAACAGGCGCGGAGTAGCTCCGGTTTGGCCCGCACCTGCTGTGTGGCCTGCTGTACCTGAGCGGTCAAGTCGGCCAGATCGTGACAACAGACGTTCGCCAGTTCGACGCGCTTGAGATAGTTCCACACGCCTTCGTCCGGGTTGAGATCCGGCGCATAGCCCGGCAAGCGTTCCAGATGGAGGCGCTTGGCCGCGCCCTCAGCAAGAAACTGGTTGATCACCCGGCTGCGGTGGATCGGCGCTCCGTCCCAGATGACGGTGACATGGCCAGTGATCTGGTCGAGCAGGTGGTGCAAAAAGATCACCACGCTTTCTGCGGTGTAGGCGTGATCTTGCACCTCGAGGTAGAGTTGCTCAGTGAGCGTTATCCCGCTGATCACGGAGAGATGGTCGCGGCTGAACCGTGTGCGCAGGATCGGCATTTGGCCGCGTGGCGCCCACGTCCGCACTGCTAAGGGCAGCAAGTAAAACGCCGATTCGTCTACCCAGACGACGGTCGTTCGCTGTTCCTCCCCCCTTTTTGAGCGCAGGCCACTGCTCCTGGCTCCACTGGTGGATCGCCTCGCTATCCCGTTGCGTTGCGCGTGCCACCGGCTGCTGGCGACTCCAGCCCAACTGACGCAAGAGAACGCCAACATGGTCGCGCGAGTAGTGTACGCCAAACGCCTGCAAGATCACCTCGGCGACGCGGCTGGCCGTCCAGACATCTCCCCGAAAGCCAAACGCCTCGGCTCCGTCTGCCAACAACGCTGGAATCTGCGCGCGCTGCTCCGCGCTCAGCCGCGCCACACCTCCTGGCCCCGGATGGCTGGCCAGCAGCGCAAGAAGCAAGCGGATTCGCAATGGAGCCGTTTCCGATGAAGACGCTCGTCGAGCAGGCGCTGTTGTTTCCACCCTGCCTGTAGCTGCCCGTCGGCTCTGAAGCGTTGGGCATCGCTCTACTTTGCGTCCGCCTGAATAGTTACCCTGTGTGATGGTATATCGTCTGTCCCAACAATTACTGCTGCTGTGTGAGGTTCCTTCTAAGCGGATTGGCATAAGTTTTCTTCCAAGCAAGGAGCGATACTTTGCTGACACAGATGGGCCGGAGATCACAGGCCGCCTAGTAAAAGACTTTTGCCGTTCTGCT
>JAJPIU010000032.1 GCA_021324535.1 Pseudomonadota bacterium | reverse complement strand
GGCGTATAGCTGCCCACAGCGGCAAGCGCGCCATGCGTCGCCTCGGCTTTCTGCGCCGCCTCAACGAACGAGACACTCCGCGCCGGATCGGTCTCGACGAAGATGCGTCCGTCCGCCGCATCGAGCGTGTCCGCTGGAACGCCAAGTAGCTCGCCAGCGGCGGCCAACAGCAACGCGCGCAGCTTCTGGCTGGCCGAGCGCGCGGCGTTGCCTGCCATGAAGGTGACGCGCGAGGAGTAGCTGCCGAGGTCAACCGGCGTCAGATCGGTATCGCCCGCATGCACGCGAATATCCAGCAGATCGATCCCAAGCTCCTGCGCCACGATCTGCGCCAGCATGGTATCCGACCCCTGCCCAATATCCGACGAGCCACACAGCACGGCGACGCCTCCGCCACGATCAATCTTCACGATCACGGCGGAGTGCGGCATGTCGTTCCAGTAGATGGCCTTGCCCGCGCCCGTCACATACGAACTGATCGCGATACCCAGACCGCGCCCACTGGGAAGATTCCCACGCCGCTCACGCCAGCCCGACGCCTCCACTGCTTTGTCAATACATTCCACCAACCCACAGCTTGTCACCCGCAAGCCGTTGACGGTGGTGGAATACGGCTCGATAGCGATCCGGCGGCGATACTCGGCGGGATCGATCCCCAACTGCTCGGCAATCTTATCGAGCTGGCACTCAAACGCATAGCGCGGCTGCGTCGAGCCGTGACCGCGCTTGGGGCCACAGGCAGGCTTGTTGGTGTAGAGCCGCATGCCGTCGAACTTATAGTGCGGAATCTTGTAGGTAACGGTGAGCAGCGCGCCGGTGTAGTAGACGGTCGCCAACCCATAGCTAGCATATGCGCCCCCATCGAGGAAGGTTTGCAAATGCACAGCGGTGATCGTCCCGTCGGACTTGACGCCCGTTTTGAGAATCATCTTGACGGGATGGCGACCGCGATGGCAATAAAACACTTCCTCACGGTTGAGCGTGAACTTGATCGGACGTCCGTGTCGCAGCGCAAAAAGACACGCCGCGAAGTCGTGCGCAAACGGCTCGCACTTGCCGCCAAAGCCCCCACCCACTGGCGGCACAATCACCCGCAGACGGCTCAACGGCGTCCCCAGCACCTTGCAGACCTCGCGATGCACATAGTGCGGCGTTTGCGTGGATGTCCAGAGGGTGATCTTGCCATCGGCTGCGCAGTCGGCGACGCAGGCATGTTCTTCCATCGGCGCATGCGTTGTCCCCTCGAAGAAGAAGGTATCTTCGCGCACCAGATCGGCCTCGGCAAAGCCTTCATTCACCTCGCCAAAGGCCAGATGAACCTCTTTCATGATGTTGCCACGCTTCGTCTCTTCGTGAATCTTGAGGTCTTCGCGGGCCAGCGCCTCTTCGATGGTGGTGATGGCAGGCAGCGGCTCATACTCCACGGTGATGAGATCGAGCGCGGCTTCGGCGGTCTCCTCATCCACTGCGCACACGGCGGCGATGGGCTCGCCGACATAGCGCACTTTGTCCAGCGCGAAGGGATACTCGTCCTGGGTGGTAGGCATGATGCCGTAGCGATGCGGCAGGTCGGCGGCGGTAAAGACATCCAGCACGCCAGGCAGTGCACGCGCTGCCGTCGTATCCACCCGCCTGAGCAGCGCATGCGGCTCTGTGCTGCGCAGGATGCGCCCATAGGCCATACGTGGCAGCTTGATGTCGTCGGCGTAACGCGCTTTGCCCGTCACTTTGGCGTAGCTGTCAATTTTCGTTTGGGAGCGGCCAACTGTTTTCATACCCATACCATAAGCCCTTTTGTCTGATTGAGAAACCCTTGTATCCGTTCGTCAATGCGCCTCCGACACGCTGCGCATGCGCTCTGCCGCCAGTTCGACGGCTTCGATGATTTTGGTATAGCCGGTACACCGGCAGAGATTCCCTGCAAGCGCCACCTGAATCTCATCGCGCGTGGGATGGGTGTTCTCTGCCAGCAGCGCGGCCCCGCTCAGAAGAAAGCCCGGCGTGCAATAGCCACACTGCGCCGCGCCACGTTCCGCGAACGCTTGTTGCAGTGGGTGCAGCGTGTTCCCCTGCGCCAGCCCTTCCACCGTCGTGATCTCGCACTCTTGCGCCTCGATGGCAAGCATCAGGCAGGAGAGCATCGGCGAGCCATCCACCAGCACGGTGCAGGCGCCACACTGGCCCAGCTCGCAGCCATGCTTGACGCCGGTCAGGTCTAGCTCTTCGCGTAAGACTTCGAGCAGCGTATGCGTAGGCGACGCAGCCACCTCCTGCGTCTCGCCGTTCACATGGAACGTCATCAGTTGCTTCTCCATCACCACATCCTCCTTTCCAGCCTGCTCAACCTTCTGTACGCTTATCAACGATACGACGCGCTTTGAGTTCGAAGCGTGGCAACGAACCGGCAGGCGCCGCCTGTACGGGTACGCGCAGGCTAAGCGTCTGGCGCAGCATCGTTTCGATCTGCGGAACCAGCGACTCAGGGCATTCCACCTCCAGCGCAATCTCATCGAGCGCGCCATCCTTGAAGACAGTGATGCGAAACTCCTGAACGTCAGGGAAGCGGCGCAGCGTGTCTTCGATGCTCGATGGATACACATTGACCCCACGGATGATGAGCATATCGTCAACGCGTCCCAGGATGCCGCCTGGCAGTGTGAGATACGTGCGTCCACAGGGACAGGTCGTCGGGCCGCGCTGGACAAGATCGCGCGTGCGATAGCGGATAGCTGGCGATCCCCAACGGCCAAGCGTCGTCAGAATGAGTTCGCCGCGTTCGCCCTCCGCGACCGGCTCGTTGGTCTGCGGATCAAGAATCTCCGCAATGAACTCGCCCTCGTTGATATGCAGCGCGTCCTGCTGTTGGCAGGTAAAGCCATAGGCGCCGACCTCGGTCATTCCGGCGTGGTCATACGCCCGCGCGCCCCAGGCCGTCTCGATGCGCTGCCGCACGCCAGGGAGCGATGCGCCCGGCTCACCGGCATGGATGGTCTTGTGGATCGAAGAGTTGGCGAGGTCTATTCCCTCCTGTTGGGCGATCTCCGCAAGATGCAGCGCATAGGTGGGCGTACAAATCAGCACGGTTGCGCGTACCGCCAGTATCGTCTGAAGACGCTGAAGCGAGGTCTGGCCGCCGCCCGGAACGACCAGCGCGCCAATGCGTTTGGCGCCCTCATAGGCCGACCAAAAGCCAATGAACGGCCCAAAGGAGAACGCGAGAAACACCACATCATCGTTGGTTGCCCCGGCAGCGTGCAACACCGTCGCCCAGCAATCCGCCCACCAATCCCAACTTTCCGCCGTATCGAGCATCTTATACGGCTGGCCCGTCGTGCCAGACGTCTGATGCAGGCGAATGTAGTCGTGCAATGGGAACGTCAAATTTGTGCCATACAGCGGGTTGGCGCGCTGGTCTTCTATCAGTTCACCCTTTGTGGTGAAGGGGAACCGACGTAGCGCGTCATAATCGGTCAGGGCGCCTACGTCAAGGTCAGCAAACTTGCGCCGATAAAACTGGTTGCTGTGCAGCACGCTACGCAATCCCGCGCGCAACCGGTTGATCTGATAGGTAGCGAGGTCGGCGCGGCTTGCCGCCTGTGGCCAAGGTCGCCATTGATCGCTGAGCGCCATCATCGTAGTATGCTGCTGATCCATTGGCTTCCCCTTTCCACAAGTTGGCGTGATGCGATGTCAGGCGCCGTCAGGCAAGAAACCTGGTCTGGCGACGCAGAGAGTTCAGTTCTCCCCCAGAGCCAGGGCTACGGGGGAGATGACTCCTATCAAGAAGTGTAGCACGACGAACAGGCGTCTAAGGCGCAATCTGTTCGAGCGTCTCTTTGCGTGTCGAAACACCGAACTGAACCAGGACAGCCGCGACGATCAGGAAGGCAGAGATCACCAGGAAGGCTGGTAGAGGTCCCAACTGGCCGAGCAGCGGCACGATGATCAGGAGGCCGATACCGCCGCCGACATGGCCAATGCCATCCGAGAGCGCATAGCCTGTCGTGCGGGCGCGTGTGGGGAAATTCTCGGTTGACCAGGTGTAGGTCATCGGCACCCACAGGTTGAAGCCGAAGAACAAGATCACTGAGCCGATAAACGCCGCCCAGGGAATGACGGTAGGCGACGCCGCATGCCCCGCAAGCGCGATGAGTACGCCGCCCACCAGGGTGATCACCGCTCCAATGGGCAGCCACACCTTGCGCTCCAGGCGCTCGCCGAAGAAATAGGCGAATACCGCGCAGGCTAAGAAACCCAGCGTGCCGATGGCCACGATCAGGCCAGCCTCTGGCGGGATGTAGCCCAGGGAAGCAAGAACGGTAGTGAAGCCGGAAGCGATGGTATAGACGGTCACGTAGGCAAATGACCAGACCGCCAGCACTAACAGGGCGCGCTTAAAGTAGAGAGGGTTAGTCAGAATCTCTCCATAGCCGACGTGCGGCTCGCGGGCGGGCATTGGCGTGTCAGCGCCAACGGGCGCCAATGTCTGCGAACGCGACGCACGGCGCTCCATCTCGCTGACCACGGCATCCGCCTCTTTGGCGCGTCCCCGTGTCACCAGCCAGCGTGGCGACTCAGGCAACTGGACACGCAGCAGGATGCCAACAAGCGCCAGCGCTGCCCCTACAACATACATGATGCGCCAGCCATTGCCCAGGAAGACGCCGTGGCTGCTCACCTGCACCTGCGCAAATGGCAGCCCCAATGGGAACTGCGCGGGAGGGGTTGTCAGGATCAAGCCAAGCCAGATGCCGACGATAGCTCCGATGGCCGAGCTAATGAAAATAAACGACGTGTAGCGAGCGCGCCCTCCCTGTGGGGCAACCTCGTTGACGTAGGTATTGACAATAGCCAGGTCGGCGCCGATGCCCACACCAGTGATGGTGCGCGCAATGATAAACGTGGTGTAGTCATTGGTGAACGCCGTATACAGCGATCCCAACCCGGTGATGATCAACGTCACCAGCAGCATATCGCGTCGCCCAAAGCGGTCGGCCAGCGGGCCAAGACTGAGCGCGCCAATGACATAGCCGATTAGGTTCCAAAGGACGGGCAGGCCGAGCTTATCGGACGCCTGGACGAACCCTGGCGGCAGGCTCGTCGCGCCGGGAGGCGGCCCAGCGAGGCATTTCGGCACGATCTGTGTGCAGGTCTGGATGAACGAGACGTTGATGTCGAAGATGTCGTAGAAGGTGAACAAGAATCCCAGACCGATGATGAAAAGGAACGACAGCGGCAAGGCCCAAACGGTGATACGGTCCAGGCGTGCGACGATCTGGCCCGTGGTGGGAGGAGAGGAAGTTGTCACAACACCACCTGCTTTCAACTCTGTGTGCGGCGTCTCATTGCCGACACTGAAGAGCACGCCGCCTACAATGGCATGCGTGCGGCCTACGGTGAAAGGGAGTTTGCTGTCGCCAAGATAGTGTCGCCGGGTTGGTGTGGAAGCGTCGCGCCTCCTTTCCCTATCTCCATGCCCTGCTCTTGGCAAGGCTTGCTGGATTGGTTCGCCATATAGAACTTAATGTTTTGCATTGAGAACAGTATACCTGAACCCGACGCTCCTGTCAAGCACTGGATAGCCTTGAAAACTCTGGATAACCCTGGGCAGACGCTTGATACGTGCGATACTCGCTTGACAGCGTGTTGACCGCTTGAGCAAAATATTCATATGGAGGGTCTGATGATTCGAGAGGACGAACAAACTGGCCAATCGGCCCCAACTACTGGCCAGCCGGTTGCGGCGCCAATGGTAGATCGCGCTTTTCATGTGCTCGAGCTGCTGGCAAGTCGCGCGGAGGGCTACCATCTTTCGGAGCTGGCCCGCATGTTGGGGATGAGCAAAGGCAGCATGCACGGTCTGCTCAAAACCATGCAGCAGCGGGGTGTGATCGAGATAGACAATGATCGGCGTTATCTGCTCGGCTCGCGCATCTACGAACTGGCGCAGACCTACATTCATCGCAGTGGCCTGAGGGGTCTTGCTCTGCCGGCCATGCGCCGGTTGGCGGAGCGTTCAGGTGAGACCGTCTTTCTGGGGCAGATCGAATCTGACGCCGTTCGCATCGTCGAGTTGGCGGAGGCGCCCTCCGAGCAGGCCGCGCTGCGTGTCGCCGCGCGCAGGGGTACGCGCATTCCCCTTCTGGCGGGCGCCATAGGGCGCGTTGTGTTGGCCAATTGGCCCCCAGCCAGGCGTATGGAGTATCTCCAGACACACCCCTTGCCGCGCTTCACCGAACACTCAATCACCGCGCCTGAAAAATACCTCGCTGCGGTGGAGGAGGCAGAGCGCAGCGGGATCGGCGCGGAGCATGAGGAATACCTTACGGGCGTCAACGCAGTGGCTGTTGGCGTCTACGGGCTGAATCGGGAACTGATTGCCCTCCTCTGGATTGCTGGCTTCAACAATCACTTCACGGGCGATGTCTTGCGAGAATCCAGCGATGCGTTGCGCGCCGAAGCGCAGAGCATCTCCCTGGCGCTTGGCGGCAGATAAGGATGTCCACTTCACGATACCGCTCAACTGTGACGATGGAAGAACCGCCGCCACAAACTACCGGACGCGCGCGCCGGTTCAGATTGAACATCTGCGGATGAGAGCGCAGGGTCAGCGGCAGGCTCGGCGGAGTGAGATTGAGCAGGCGCCTCCGCTGGAGCTTGCGCGCGCTCCTGTTCGATCAAAACCCTGCGAAGAATCTTGCCTGAGGCTGATCGGGGAATCTGCTCGACAAATTCCAGACGCCTGATGCGCTTGTGTGGAGCTACTCGCCCGGCGACATACGCCATCAACTCATCAGCCGTCGCCACGCTTTCGGATTTGAGGATAACGAAGGCTTTGGGTATCTCACCTGCCTCCTCATCGGCGATTGGGATCACCGCCGCGTCAGCCACAGCCGGATGCGTCAGCAGCGCCGCCTCAAGCTCGGCTGGCGCGACCTGCATCCCTTTGTATTTGATCAATTCCTTGAGCCGATCAACAACGTAGAGATAACTATCTTCATCAAAGTAGCCAATATCGCCTGTGTGCAACCAGCCCTCGGGCTCAAGTATCTCGGCGGTGGCTTGCGGGTTGTTGAGATACCCCTTCATCACCTGTGGCCCACGCACGCAAATCTCCCCTTGCTGACGCGGGCCAAGTTCGGCGCCAGAGGCCAAATCGATCACCTTGCAGGCGGTATTCGCAACGCAGACACCGGCAGAGCCTACCCTCACTGTTTCCGGTTCCAGGGGACTGAGCGTCGCATCGGGGCTGGTCTCGGTCAACCCCCATCCCTGCGCCACCAGGCAGTTCAACCGATGCGCAACAGCCTCTTGCAGGTCTTTCCCCAGGGGAGCTGCGGCGGAAAGGATGACACGCAAGGGTGAGAGGTCATACGAATCTACAATCGGTTGTTTGGCAAGCGCCAGCATGATCGGCGGTACCATGTAACCTACCGAGACACGGTAGTCTTGCATCGTCTGCAACATCTGGGGCAGATCGTAGCGAGGCAGACTGACGATGGTGGCGCCGTTGGCCAGCCCTAGACTCACTATCACGGTTAGCCCATAGATATGGTAGAACGGCAGTACGCCAATGATCACATCGTCCTCTCGCACTAACCCAAGAGAACTCATCTGGCAGAGATTCGCTACCAGGTTCCGGTGCGTCAGCATGACACCTTTTGGCAGTCCGGTTGTTCCGCTAGAGTAGGGCAGAGCTACGACATCCTCGCGCACATCCACCGCAACCGGAGATACAACGCCCTCGCCCTTCAGAAGGGCGCTGAAAGAAGTGGCGCCAGGAGCGTCGTCGCCAAAGACAAAGACCTCCTGCGTCTGTGAGCGCCGCTGGCCCTCCAACGCTTTCTCCAAAGCGACAGGCGACGTGAAGAGAAACTTTGCTCTTGCGTCGTTCAACTGGAAGACAAGCTCATCAACAGTATAGAGTGGATTGATTGTCGTGGCGCTACCGCCCAGGAGGGCAGCGGCCAGGAAAGGAATGAAGAACTCAGGGCGATTGGGTGTGAAGAGCGCCAACACATCGCCCTTGCGGAAACCCCGCTGAGCCAGGCTGGCCGCCACACGGCGCACCGAATCGGCAAGCTCTCCGTAGCTAAAGGTTTGGCCAGTCACGCCATCAATGATGGCAGGCTTGCCCGCAAGCCGCTCCGCATGCTGTAAGACGAACGGCGCAAAGGCTGTGTCAGGAATGGCAATATCTGGAAACGGACTGCGGTAGATCATGTGAGCCTCTCCTCTTCGTGTGTGTTTTCGTTCTTCTTGGTGAATCATGTGTTCTGTATTGCGAACAATACTATATACTTCAGCGGAGCTTGTCAAGACGCTTTTCTCTGCTGGCTTACATCCGCGCGTCTTCGCGTACACAGACAAAAGCCCAATCCCTTCCCATGCAGATGCTCTGCGGAAAGAGATTGGGCGAGGGGGAAACGTATTGGACACCGCCAATATGAAACGGAACGATGAACTATACGCCCACACTGGCCGCCGTCGCGCCAACGGCAGCGCGTAGCGCGTCTACCTTGTCGAGGTTCTCCCACGGCGCGTCAATATCCGTGCGGCCAAAGTGGCCAAACGC
>JAJPIU010000225.1 GCA_021324535.1 Pseudomonadota bacterium | reverse complement strand
TTTGACTTTGAAGAAGCGCATATATGGGCAGCGGTCGCTCGCGCTGGCGGCGCTGACGCTAACACTGACACTGACACTGACGCTGGTGGCGTGTTCGTCGAACGCAGGAAGCAGCACGCCAGGCGGCGGAGGTGGCCATGCGGCGACCACGACGCCAACCGGCGCCAAAGGCTCTGCCAGCCCCACAGCGACGGGCAACGCACAGGGAACGAATCCGACCGCGACGCCCTCGGGTTCCAGTGGGACGCCAACGCTCTCGCAACTGACGGTCTACGTCGGCGCAGATAACCATACCTTCTATGGCTTCAACGCTGCGGATGGCACACTGCTCTGGCAATTCTCGACGGATGGCGCGGCAGGCAAGCCCAGCGAGGCGAATGGCATTGTCTACTTCACGACAGACGCAGGCGATGTCTATGCCGTTAACCACGGCGCACAGGTCTGGAAGGTGAAGCTCTCCGGCATGTTTGGCGGGCGCCCGGCGATTGACAACGGGATGGTCTACGTCGCCTCGACCAATGGAACCATCTACGCGCTTGACCAGAACAACGGCACGTTGCGTTGGCAGTACACCACCGGTGGTTCAATTCAAGGGGGCGCGACCGCTGGCGACGGCAAAGTATTCGCCGGTTCCAACGATGAATATCTGTATGCGCTGAACGAGAGCGATGGCAGTGTGGCGTGGCGCTCAAACGTACACAATCCCATTGAAAACACATCCCCTGCCGTAGCAAACGGGGTCGTGTACGTTGGCTCGGATGGTGGCGAACTGAACGCATTCAACGACAGTAACGGCACGTTTTTGTGGAAGTATCAGACGGGGCAGGCGCCGAGCGGGCGACCGGCCATCAGCAACGGCATAGTGCTCTTCGGTTCACAGGATCACAATGCTTATGGCCTGAACGCCAGCAACGGGTCACTGGTGTGGAAGTATCAGACGGGCGATAGCATCAACAGTTCGTCGATCCTCTCGAATGGGATCATGTATATCGCCTCGGCGGACAACACGTTTTACGCGATCTCTATAAACGACGGCAGCCTGGTGTGGCGCTTCGAGGGGCACGGCTTCGGATTGAACGGATATTCCTGGCCAACGACAACGCAGGGAGTAGTCTACATCGGCGGCGAAGACGGCTATCTGTATTCATTCCAGGGGAGCAATGGCCATGTCATCTGGAAGTATCAGATCGGCGGCACGGTGAGTTCGCCGTTTGTCGGCCAGTAGCAACACATGGTAGCAGAGAGCGTGCGATACACAGCGTTGGGCAAGCAGGGCGATCAGGCGCTATGATCGCCAGTGGAGGTGTATGGGGCCGGGTGGCCTTCGTCGTCTTCAAAACGATTGCGCGGCGGCCAGCGTCGTCGCGGGTGGGTTCGACTCCCACACACCTCTGCCCCAATATACCTAACGCGCCCAATGCGCCCTCATGCGCGAGAACGTACCACAATTTGCACCAATGCCCACTGGCGAACTTCCCCTGCCATGTGCTATGCTACGCCTAATCGCTCTGCCGATGCGATACCCGCGAATACTTTGGGACAGTGGTGGAATGGCAGACACAGCGGACTTAAAATCCGTTGCGGGTAATACCGCGTGGGGGTTCGAGTCCCCCCTGTCCTACCCAAGCAAGCCTGAAATCAAGCCATATGAGCGCAACCAGCCTACATTATGGAGCACCCATACTTTGGGCCACACTGGCGCGTTTGACACCAATTCTGACACCAACGAACGCATATACCGCTTTGCCGATGCAGGAGCAACCATGAGCTATCAGGTAACAGTAAAAAACGTTGCAGCCCGCCCGACAGCGGTGGTATCTGCGACGACCACCTGGCAAGAGTTCCCAACGCTGTGGCAGGAATTGAGCGCCGAGGTGTGGGCATGTCTACGCGCTGGCGGGATCTCCAGCGGCTGCCGCAATATCATGCTGTACTGGGATGATGTTCCCCATGTCGAGGTCGGCGCCGAGTTGCTTGTCCCCTGCCCACTCACCGGGCGAGTGGTGGCGTCAACACTCCCAGCGGGGCAGGTAGCCATGACTACGCATTGGGGGGCGTACTCGGAGTTGGGCGCGGCGCATCAGGCCGTGATTGATTGGCTTCCTACGCAGGGCAAGCGGATGACTGGCGCGCGGTGGGAGGTCTACGGCCCACACAACGATGATCCCGACAAAGTGTGGACTGAGGTCTACTATCTGTTAGCATGACCTGTTGGCGTGCTGTAGAGGAGGATAGGCGTATGACCATAGACAACAATGACATCTCCGGCGGAGTTGTCCACGACTTGCCGGAGGACTTACGAGACGCCCTCGCTTCCGACGCAGAAGCGCTAGAGGTATGGGAAAACCTTACCCCTCTTGCGCGCAATGAATGGATATGCTGGACGCTCTCGGTGAAAAAACCAGAAACCAGAAGGCAGCACATTGAACGAGTTTGCTCCGAACTCAAAGAGGGCATGCGGCGACCGTGCTGTTGGTATGGCTGTATTCATCGCACGGATAAAGCAACCAGCCCTTCAGTACAGTATGTGCTCAGCAAACGCGCCAAGAAGTCTTCATAAATGATGACCTCCCCAGCAAAGGCAAATACGCCATGAGCCAGCTTACCATCGCTTGCGACGTGTGATGCGGAGTATATCCCTTCCTTTTGCCCCCAATGCCAACTGAATTATTGCCATGCCCATTAGACCATCTGGCAGGTCTTTGACCCCGATTGGGACTCCTGGTACGAAGAGTCGCGGGGTCGCTGCCCGCATGGGTACGAGCGGCAGCTTGATGATTAGACCAGAACACTCGCCGTAGCGTGCAAAGATACGCCACATCTGAAATACTCATGGCTACTCTTTACGCGCAGCCAGCCGCTCGACAAACCCCAGGCGCGACCGTTCAATTCTCTCGATGGTGAAACCCGCCGCCTGAGCTGCCTCAACTGGTTCCCGTAGCAAGTGATCGGCTTCGAAGCGAACTGAGAGCGGGTCGAGCAGGCGTTCGATCCCCCGCACAAGCAGGTGTGGGCTGCGCACATGCTCCATAGCGACAAAACGTCCACCTGGACGAAGCACACGCCAAACTTCCTGGACGGCGCGCCGCTCATCGGGGATAGTACACAGGGTGAGCGTGCTCACAACGGTATCGAAGTGGTTATCGGGAAATGGGAGCGATTGGGCGTCGGCCTCCAAAAGGGTCACAGCGCGACCCAGTTCCTCCGCTCGCTTGTGCGCTTGCTCCAGCATGGCTTGGCTGAGATCGATCCCCGTGAGGGTAACATCAACAGGATAATATGGCAGGTTACGCCCCGTTCCAACGGCGATCTCAAGCACATCCCCAACCGCCTGCGAACAGGCCCAAGCGCGCCCTCCGCGAAAGAGTATCCGCTCGGCGAACGCCATGCCTTTATCATAACTCTCCGCATTCCGCTCGTAGAACGTGCGAACACGTTCGGTCTCGCCTTGCGGCGCCTCTTCTATCGGCATGGATACCTCTCCCCTCAGCCTACCTCATCCAAGCCGCTGCATGAAGCGTTCGAGATTGACAATGGCGCGTTCGTGGATGCCCTCGCCGATCTTCTGCCGCTCATCATACGCTTCAACCTCAAACACCAGCCGCCTGCCATCTATCTCCGCCAGTCGCGCCGTCGCCCGCACACGCTGTCCGATGGGTGTCGCCGCCAGATGCCGCACGTTCACCAGCACACCCACACTGACATATCCCTCGTCGAGATGCTTGTCAACCGCAAGCCAGGAGGCCATCTCCATCAGGCCAATCATCATCGGCGTGCCAAACACCTCGACACCGCCCGCCCCGACGGAGGCCGCCGTATTCTCATGGACAACCACCGTCGTCGCCTCGCCCGTCATTCCTACCTCAAGGTTCATACCTGCCTGTGTCCTTTCCACATCCAACTATACGGCAAACCGCTGAGAGCATTATATCAAGTTGCGGCGGAGTTGGTATCTTGCTCCTGGCGGGCAATCTCGCGTACGCTTGGCGACTCCAGATCATCTCGCAGGGCCGCGATCTTCTCACTGATGTGGGTAGGCATAGACGAGAGATCATAGTGAAAGATCACCCGTAACGCCTGGATGGCGCGCATGCGTGTCTCCCAGTAGCGCCTGGCTCACCTCTACGGCGAAGTTCTTCCGCTGCGGCGTTGCGCTTCCAGTAGTCACGGTACAGCAGATATTGGATCAACGTTTCAAGAGGGGTTGCATCGTCAATTGTGCTTTTGCCCATTCGTGTTGAGTGTACCTCGCAAACTACGCCAAAAACGCATCGGGCAAATACTATCACTACAGCATCTTACCACGACCGATGCCAGGCTGCAGTAGCCGCCGAGGACGGCGGGGCGGTGCTACTCGAATTGCTGCTGTTACCTGACTTGGCTCATTGCTTGCCAAGAGAGAACCCGGTACCCCAGACGAGTCCGCGAAGGCGGACTTTGTGGAGGGGCGTTGGCCCCTCCCGTAGGCGCGGTTTTAACCGCCCGCTTACATCCCATGCGCATAGCTGGCGACCACCCCATACTTGCGCACGCGCTCGCTATAGTCACGGAGCGTCTGATTGACACGCTCGCCAATCGTCCCCGTCAGGTAGCGCCCCTCAGCGTCGGGCTGGCCCATCGGGATGCCCGTCAGCAGCGCGATCCCCTCATCAATCGTGCTGACCGCGTGAATATGGAACTGCCCTGCGCGCACCGCGTTGATCACCTCGTCGCGCAGCATCAAGTTACGCACGTTCGCCCTGGGGATAATTACCCCCTGCTGGCCGGTCAGCCCACGTAGCTTGCAGATGGTGTAAAAGCCCTCGATCTTCTGATTGACCCCGCCGATGGCCTGTACCTCTCCGCGCTGGTTGACCGATCCCGTCACGGCGAACGACTGGCGGATCGGCGCATGCGCCAGCGCCGAAAGCAGCGCGTACAGCTCAGCGGAAGACGCGCTATCGCCGTCCACCTCATCGTACAACTGCTCGAAACACAGGCTCGCCGAGAGCGTCAGCGGATAGTGTTGCGCGAAACGCCCGGCAAGATAGCCGCTCAGCACCAGCACACCCTTGGTGTGGCTTGGCCCGCTCATCTCCGTCTCGCGCTCGATGTCCACCACACCAGCCATCCCCGGCGAGATGCGCGCCGTGATGCGCGACGGCTTGCCAAACTCGTAGTCGCCGGAGGTGATCACCGAGAGACCGTTCACCTGCCCCACTACGGCGCCCTGTGTGTCAATCATCACCGTCCCCTGGGTGATCATATCGTTCAGCTTATCGGAGAAGAGTCCCAGGCGATACTCGCGCGAGGCGATGGCTTTGGCGATATGCTGCCCGGTCGTCGTCGCGGAACCCGCTTTTTTCGCCCAATAGCAGCCCTCCAGCGCCAGATCGCTCACGTTGATCATCAGCGACGAGAGCCGCTCCTGATCCTCAGCCCAACGGCTACCCTCTTCAATGACTGCGGCGACGGCGTCGTTGGTCAGCGGAGGCGCGCCCTGCTGGCGAGCCACCTGCCCCACCACCTGCGCATAGGCTCGCTCGTTCTCTGGTGTACGCGGCATATCCACATCAAAGTCGGCGCGCACCTTGAACAACTGCCTGAACTCCGGATCGAGTTGCAACAGCGCGGCGTAGGTATCGCGGTCGCCGATCAACACCACTTTGATGCTCGCGCGGATGGGCTGCGGACGCAGCGTGGCGCTCAATGGCGTGCTGGGGGAGTCGGCGCCGCTCTCCATCGTGATCTGGCCGAAGCGTAGCATCCGCTTGATCGCGTCCCATGAGCGGTCGGCGCGCAACAGGTCGCGCGCCTGCATCACCAGAAAACCGTCAGCCGCGCGATGCAACGATCCTGCCTTGATCATCATGTGATCGGTGAAGGGCAGGCCGCCACGAACACCAAACTCGATGCGCCCAATCAGGTTGAGATACGTGGGATTTGTCTCCTGCACAACGGGGGCGCTGTCGCCAATCTTATGTGTAATGATGGGGTTGACCTGATAGCGGCGCAGCAACGCGGCCAGCGCCGGACGAGCGCGCAGATCCTCGATGGGAATGCCGCCCAGGCTGGAACTGGAGCTTGCGCTGCTGTCTGCGCCGTCGCCTGTGGTCGGATCGCCATCGCCGTCATCGGCGCTGTTCGTCGGCTCGTTTGCCTGCTTGCCTTGACTGGCCTGATTCCCCTGGCTATCGCCGTCGTCGTTCTGGCCCGATTGTCCCGACTGGCCTGAGCTATCATCCTCGCCACGCAACACGTCGGCGTGCGCCACCATATCAGCCCGTAGATGGCGCACGAACTCCCCTACGGCAGGCGCGCCGGAGTAACTGGCGATCAGCAAGTCGGCCAGACGGGCGATGGCGCGGTCGGCCACTTCATGATCGAGCGCGCGCACCCGCTGGCGAGCAAGCTCCTCCAAAGCATGCGCCTGCGGCAATACTTGGGCGATGGCCGCCTCCACCTGATCGTGCGCCTGTTGCAACCGCTGCTGCTCTGCCTCCGGCAGTGCGTTGTATTCTTCCTGCGAATAGGTCTCGATGCCGTCGGTGTTGTCTACGGTGGGAGTGGGCGCGCCTTCCTTCATCTTATACGGCAGCACCGCCAATCCCGACGGCGTGCCCTGCACCACGAACCCCAGCTTCAGCGCGGTATTTTGCAGGTCGTCGAGCAGTTTGCCATGCTGAGCCTCAATGTCGCTGAGGACTTGCGTGCGCCGCTGGTCATACACATCTGCGGAAAATGCGCGACGCAACTCGCGTCGGCAATTCAGCGTGAACGCCTCGATGTCGTGTGCGAATGCACGTCCTTTGCCCGCCGGAAGCTCCAGCGCCTGCGGCTCCTCAGGTTGCTCGAAATGGTGCACATACACCCAATCACGCTTGACGAGCCGCGTGCGCGCCACCTCATTCACCGAGCGCATCACCCCAGCCGTCCGCCCAACCCCTGCGTCGCCAGCGGCATAGAGATTGTAGCGAGGATCGTCTATCTCCAGTGCAAGGGTGATCGCCTCCTGGGCGCGATCCTGCCCGACAAGCCGCTCCGGCGCGGGAAGCTCGGCGGTCGTGGCAAAACCAAGGCTGGCGGGGTTCGTGCGCCGACGCAGCGCGTCCGGTGTCAGCTCGGTCGTTGAGCGTGCTTCGTCCAAAAGAGTCCTCCTCACCGTTTCGTATACGGCAGCAAAGTAAACAACAGAGCAAGCATGGCAAGCATG
>JAJPIU010000023.1 GCA_021324535.1 Pseudomonadota bacterium | reverse complement strand
AGGTCTTGACCTCGCGCCTACGCAACGCCGTGGCATACGCACATCTCAGGGGATAGGCATGACGCCTATCCCTTTTTGCATGCTCATCCTGCTGGCCACCGGTCGTCACTCTGGGCTATTCTGCGCTATAGTGAGAGCTAGCGTATCGCCAGACACGCCGATTGCGCATAAAGAAATGGGAGAGCAGCGATGAGCACACCGGAACCCGAACAATCATACATAGCCGACATCCTGCGCACACCCGACGAGCGTTTCGCCAACCTGCCGGGCTACCCCTTCGCGCCCCACTATGTGGAAGTGGATGGCCTGCGCATCCACTATGTGGACGAGGGCGCGCCGAATGGGGAGGTGGTTCTGCTGTTGCACGGCGAGCCGTCGTGGTCATACCTCTATCGCAAGATGATTCCGCCGCTGCTGGCCGCAGGGTATCGTGCCATCGCGCCTGATCTGGTCGGCTTTGGCCGTTCCGATAAGCCCACACGCAGAGAGGACTATACCTACCAGCGCTATGTTGACTGGATGACCGGCTTTCTGCTTGCGCTCGATCTCCATGAGGTGACACTATTCGCGCAAGATTGGGGCGGCTTGATTGGCCTACGGCTGCTGGCGGAGCAGGGGAACCGCTTTGCCTGCGCCGTCGCCGCCAACACCTTCCTGCCAACCGGCGACCGGCCACCCAGCGAGGCGTTTCTCAGCTGGCAGCGGTTCGCCACGCAGACGCCTCGCTTCCACGCGGGGAGCATTGTACGCGGCGGCTGCGTCACCACACTCGCGCCAGAGGTGATCGCCGCCTACGACGCGCCGTTCCCAGATGATCGCTATCTGGCGGGTGCCCGCCAGTTCCCTTTGCTCGTACCCACCACGCCCGACGATCCTGCGAGCGAGCCGAACCGCCGCGCCTGGCAGGTTCTTCGCCAGTGGGACAAGCCCTTTCTGTGCGCGTTCAGCGATTCCGATCCCATCACGCACGGGGCCGATCTCGTGCTGCGGCGGGCGATCCCTGGCGCGGAGGGCCAGCCCCACACGACCATTACCGGCGCGGGCCACTTCCTACAGGAAGACAAGGGTGAGGAGCTGGCGCAGGTGGTGATTGGCTTCATGCGCCGGTGAGCGCAATGCGCTCACGCCGTGCGAACAAAGCCCAAGAAGGGAAAGGTCATCGCTGAACCTGTCAGCGGCGTCAGCGTTTGCGCCTGTCCGGTCGCGCTCACGTTGAGCGCCATCAGCGTGAATGGCCCGCTGCCTATGGTAATCTGTTGCCCCGTCGTCAACACCAAGGTATTGCTCCCTGGCGCCCAACCACCTACATAGCCTGTTCCGGGCAATTTCTGCGCGCGATCTTGCCCCAGCGTGAGCAACCACGTTTGTAGGTCGCCATTGACACCGAAACCCGTGGAGACGGCCACCCTATCTGTCCCAGGTTGCCATGCCGCTGTGGTATAGCCGGAACCTGTCGCTTGTGTGATACCAGGAAGCGGAGTCACTACACCTGTCGCCACGTTGATCTCATCTACTAACGGGGTGTAGGGATAGTCGCGGAAGGTTCGGTTGGAAAAGAGGATGTTCTGGCCATCTGGAGATATGTTGAAGAACCAATCGCCTAATCCTGGTGAACTGATCGTCGCAATGACTTGCACATGCCCTGTCGTGATGTCCAGCGAAGCCACACCAACCGAGGTAGCATATTGATCACCATTTGGCTGCGTAACAAGCACTTGGTTCTGTATATCAGTGACCGCCAGATGTGTCTTATCGATCCAGCCAAGTAGATCACCGACGACGTTAGATGGTTCCCCTGGTATCGGCTGCGCCACATCATCGCGCACATTGAAAATATCTATCCCACCTTGCCCTACGTCCAACGCTATTGTTTGGCTATCAGCCGACCAAAAAAGCCCACGAGCAAATGTACTGCTCGATTGAATGGAAGGATGTGTTTCAGCTACATTTACGATGTCTAATGCAGTCGCATCGTATGCCAGCAAGTGACCATCAGGCGAAAAGCCTCCACTTGCGAAGTCAAGATCAGGTGAGGTGAGATCAGGCAATATTGATCCAGTCACATCAATTTTGCCATCCAGGCTGACGGCGTGGATACGTCCGTCACTCCCCAAATATGCCGCGCGCCAATCGGAGAAGCGAGGTAGGGCATCATTGGGCTGTGTAGTAGCGTTGTGCTGCACAATGTGAGATGTTCGTTCAGATGATGAGACGTAGGTGACGATCACTATTGCTATGATGAGCATTAGGCCCAAACCCGTCGTCCAGGCAAGCCGGAAGGATGACCATGCCGAAATCTTCATTGCCTTCGACCGCTTCAGACCCGTTATGCTTCTTCTCCTCATCTCTGCGGAGCCGCCTCTCTACCCATGTCAGCACAGAGTCGTGTTGTCCCTAGCGGGGGACACACGACTCTCTCCAATAGCCGAATCCCTACTCACCTATGCTATTCTGGTGTGGATGATTCTTATATCTTCCGTGGTGAGAAGAACATAACCGACCAGCTAAAAAATGTCAAAGGGGCACATGGTGTGTTGTAGGATTTTGTCCTGAAAAGCATGTATATTCCAATAGCGCATCCAGCGCCAGCGCCACCGCGACAAGCGCCGCCGTCTCCGCCCGTAGGATGCGCCGCCCCAGCGTCACGGGCAGCGCCCCGTAGCTCCGCGCCAGCGCGATCTCGTCCGCCGAAAAGCCGCCCTCCGGCCCAATGAACAGCGCAATGGCGGGTATATCGCTTGTGTGGCTGGCAAGCGCCTGGCGCAGGCCCGCGCGCACGGTGAGCGACGGTTCGCCCTCCCACGGAATGAGCGTGGCGGCGTGGTGGGCTGTCGCTTCGATCAGCGCGCGCTCGAGCGCCAGGGGAGCGGCAAGCGTTGGCAGATACGTTCCGCCGCATTGCTCCATTGCCTCGATCAAGATGCGCTCGTAGCGTTGGCGCTTAGCCGCGCCCATCGCCTCGGTCGCCGCCACCGCGCGACTGCTGATCACCGGAACGAACGCGCCAACGCCAAGTTCAGTCCCCTTCTGCAACACCCACTCGAACTTCGCGGCTTTGAGCATCCCTTGATAGAGCGTCAGGCGCGCAGGCGGCTCCGCCGCCCCGACCATGCGCTCGCCGGGGATGATGCGAACCCGCGCACGGCTCACCTCAGTCAAGCGCGCCGGATACTCGCCGCCCTTGCCGTCGAGCAGACGGATAGCCTCTCCCTTTGCCAGCCGCAGCACATCGCGCGCCTGATGCGCTATCTCACCCGGCAGGTCTATCTCCACTCCCGTAGCCAGCGTCGCACCCGCCACATAAAAGCGACCTGCTGGCATCACTGGCCCTCCATTGGATTCGTCGGGCGGCGGCCAATCAACGTGATCCAATCGCCTTCTTCCACCTCGCGGATGTCAGCCAACCCCGCAGCGGTGAGCGCATCCACCGCCAGCGCGCGCCGCTCGTGAATGATGCCACTGGCGATCAGCGCGCCGCCGGGGCATGTGGCGCGCACAAGCGCCGGAGCAAGCTGAGCGATCACGCGGGCAATGATGTTCGCCAGCACCAGGTCAAACGTCCCAATCTCGGCGCCCAGGATGTTGAGATTGGAAGGCAGCGGCGTGAACGGCTCCTCACCGGCGCCTTCGAGCGTGGCCAGCCGCGCCTCGAAACGGTCGCCCACACCGTTGATCGCGGCGTTCTCCCGCGCGGTCTCAACCGCAACGCTGCTGACGTCTAAACCAAGCGCGTGCGCCGCCCCCAGTTTCAGCGCGGCAATCGCCAGAATGCCTGATCCCGTTCCCACATCCAGCACACTGGCGCCAGGGGTGATGGCCTCTTCGAGCAACAACACACAATTGCGCGTGGTGGGGTGTAGCCCCGTGCCAAAGGCCATGCCGGGGTCTAGCTCCACCACCACCTCATCTGGGGCGGGCGTATATTCACGCCAGGAGGGACGTATCACCACGCGGCGCCCCAGATGAAGCGGATGGTAAAACTCCTTCCAGGAGGTGGCCCAGTCTTCTTCGGCGATGCGCCTGACAGTCAACTCGCCGATGTCGCCCACCTCGATCTGGCGTAGATGCCACAAGCCCTCTTCAATGCGTGTACGCGCCTCGGAGCCGTCCTCGTTCTCAGGCACATACACCCGCACGGTGACGGGTGCGTCGGGGATGATCTCCGGCGCCTGCCCGTCATCCAGCAGGCGATACGGCTCCTCGATGGCGACGCCGCCCTGCACATAGCGGCTCATCAGCTCGCTAATCGCCTCGACGGCTTCGGGCGCAGCGGTCACGGTCAATTCAAGCCAATAGGCGGGCATGCTGTTTCCTTTCGTCTTCTCCGGTATCTCCGGCGTTTCAGTGGATTGGCGCAGGTATCATGTATGACAAAGCGCATTTCTTGACACAGCAAAGAAAGTGTGCTTATCGTGTTTTCAGCATGATAAGCATATGTCACGCTTGTCACTGGATCAACATGCGTCAGCGCTGATCAGGGCGGGAAAAGTTCGGTGAGGTGTAGTGAGGAGAGAAGTGCTTGCCTGCCACGGCGACGTGGCTGGTTGTTCCTCACACCAAAGGAGGTTCTTATGCCTATCCATGATCGTCGTCAACGTGCTGCGGTAGATCAGCTCGTCGAAGAGTACACTGAGCAAGGGCTGAGCCGCAGAGAGTTCGTGCGTCGGGCTGTGGGGCTGGGGTTATCGTTCAGCGCTGCGGGCGCCTTACTCGCCGCCTGTGGCGGGGGTGGCGCGTCAAGCTCTAACACGGTTGATGTGTTGAACGTGTGGGGCGGTGAGGAGCAGGCGTCGTTCAAAGCCGTGGTAGCCCCCTTCACCTCACAAACCGGCATCAAAGTCAACGTTGAATCCACCCGCGACCTCGATTCCGTGCTCACCGCGCGCATCCAGGCAAACAATCCGCCTGACATCGCCATCTTGCCAAACCCTGGCAAGATGCAGCAACTTGCTCAGCGAGGCAAGTTGATCGCGCTCGACAGTTTCCTCGATATGGGCCAGATCCAGAATGATTACGCCAGCGCGTGGATCAGTCTCGGCTCCTACAACGGAAAGCTGTACGCGATCTTCTATAAGGCGGCGAACAAGGGCACCATCTGGTATAACCCGTCGCAGTTCAGCAACAACCATTACTCGATTCCCACCTCCTGGTCAGATATGATCAACCTGTCCAACACCATCGCCAAGAGTGGGAAGTATCCCTGGTCAATGGGGGTATCGAGCCAGGCGGCCAGCGGCTGGCCTGCCGCTGACTGGATCGCGCAGATTTATCTCAACCAGTCCGGCCCGGATATGTACGATAAGTGGGTTGCCCACCAGATTCCCTGGACTGATCCCAGCATCAAGAGCGCTTTCCAGATGTTTGGGCAGATCGTGACCGGCAGCCACTATATCAACGGCGCGCCACAGTCAATCCTTGCCACCGGCTTCCAGCAGGCCAGCTATCTGCCCTTCGACAGCCCGCCGCAGGCGTATATGTATTACCTGGGCGACTTCACCGCCGGGTTCATCTCAACGCAGTTTAGCAGCTTGCAGCCGGGCACAGGCTTCAACTTCTTCCCCTTCCCGACGATTAACTCGCAATATGCGGGCGCCGTGACCGGCGGAGCGGACGTTGTGACGGCCTTGCGCAACACGACTGCAGTACAAAAACTCGTCAAGTACCTGGCGACTGCCCAGGCGCAGGAGATCTGGGTGAAACGCGGCGGCTTCACTTCAGTGAATAAATCGGTGTCGTTGAGCGCCTATCCAGACCCAGTGGCGCAGGCGTCGGCCAAGATGCTGACCACCGCCTCGTTCTATCGCTTCGGCGCAGACGACCTGATGCCCCCGGCAATGGAAGACGCCTTCTGGAAGGCCATGCTTGACTACATCAGCACTCCAGGCAACCTGAACAGTATTCTCAACGGTCTCGAGGCGACAGCCTCCCAGGCGTACGCTTCGTAGCGCACGCCTGGATTGGCGGAGCGCGACGTACTGCCAGCCGGGCGTCTGGTTTGGCTCCGGGCGCCTGGTTTGGCTGCGCTTGCCCCTCTGGCGCCTATCCAGGTCGTCCACCTCGACATCCGATACGTCGTTCCATCTCCATACACAGCATACACAGCAAAGGGGCAGTGCTATGGCGACGATTGCGAAGCATACAGACCAACAGGACAACGCGCGCCCAACCTTCAAGACGAGGCGCGCTTCCTCGCGTGATTGGCAAACCGCCTGGCTCTGGGCTGGCCCGGCTGTGGTCTTTGTCGCGGTGTTCCTCGTCTACCCTGTGTTCAACACGATCTGGCTGAGCCTGCTCGACTCGACCTCCACCACGTTCGTCGGGTTGAAGAACTACCAGATCATCTTTACCAATCCGTCACTGCTTGAAGTGTTGCGGAATAACCTGCTCTGGTTAGTGCTGGGAACCGTTGTGACGGTGTTCCTGGGCCTGGTGATCGCTGTGCTGGTAGATCGTGTTCGCATCGAGAGCTTGGCGAAGGCGACGATCTTCATCCCAATGGCGATCTCATTCGTAGGGGCAGGTGTCATTTGGAGCCTTGTCTACCAATATGCGCCAGTCGGACAACCGCAGATCGGCTTGCTCGACGCGATCCTGACGCGCTTTGGCCTCCCGCCGCAGGCTTGGCTCGTCAATGCGTCGGTGGACAACTTCGCGCTCATCATCGTCTACGTCTGGATCTGGACGGGCTTCTGCATGGTGATTATCTCGGCGGCTCTCAAGAGCATCCCCTCGGAGATCATCGAGGCCGCGCGGATAGATGGCGCCAGTGAAATCAGCATCTTCTTTCGCATCACCATCCCAATGATCAACTCGACGCTCGTCGTGGTCGCGACGACGATGGTGATCAACCTGCTTAAGATTTTCGACATCATCTACGTGATGACCGGCGGAAACTACCATACAAACGTGATCGCCGTCGCCTACTATCAGCAGCTGTTCTCGTTCAACAACTTCGGGGTCGCCAGCGCGCTGGCTGTGGTGTTGTTGCTTGCGATCATTCCAATCATGTATTTCAACATTCGGCGATTCCGTGCGGAGGCCCGACAATGAAGACGACTGATCCGCTCGATACGGCTGGCGCCTTGCCCCGCGCGCTCCCCACAGGCGCCCTTGATTTGGAGAAACTCAACGAGAAGACCGGCGCCGCCATCCCACCACCAAGCCTTACGCCATTGGAGCGTCTGAAGCGTCTGGCAAGCAGTAGCTCCCTGACGGCCATCGTCGTCGTGATTGCGCTGATCTGGCTGACGCCGACGTTTGGCATCTTCATCACCTCGTTTCGCCCCCCAAGCGACATCCAGGCAAGCGGCTGGTGGATGGCGTTCGCGCCACCCTGGCATTTCACTGTCTCCAACTACGTAGAGGTGATCAACGCGCAGGGGCTTGGCAAGGCGTTCATCAACAGCCTGATCATCGCGATTCCCGGTACCATCCTGCCGACGCTGGTCGCCGCGTTCGCGGCGTATGCGTTCACCTGGATGCGCTTCCCAGGGCGTGACTGGCTCTTTCTCACCATCGTCGCGTTGTTGGTTGTACCCATTCAGATGACGCTCATTCCTGTGCTGAATCTCTACGTGAGCGTGGGCACGGCGACGAATAACTCGATTCAGCTCACCGGCTCATACCTGGGCATCTGGCTGGCGCATACAGCCTATGGATTGCCGTTTGCCGTCTATCTGTTACGCAACTTCTTCTCCGCGCTTCCCTCCGATCTCATCGAGTCGGCGCGCGTGGATGGCGCATCGCATGTGGGCATATTCACCCGGATATTGCTGCCGCTCTCGGTACCGGCGCTGGCCTCGCTGATTATTTTCCAGTTCATCTGGGTCTGGAACGATCTGCTGGTGGCGTTGATCTACCTGGGAGGCAACCCTGATACATCGCCACTCACAGTGACGGTAGCCAATCTGGTAAACTCCTTTGGCACCAACCAATATGAAGTACTGACCTCGGCGGCGTTCCTCTCGATGGCGCTGCCCCTGGTAATCTTCTTTAGCCTGCAACGCTACTTCGTGCGTGGCATCCTTGCCGGTTCGGTGAAAGGGTAGGCGACTGAGAATATTGGATATTGCCGCTGGATATTGCCGTTTGACAGCGCATGTGATTTGCCCTAGACTGGGAAAATCGAGCGGTAGTCGTGCGGCAATATCCGGTATTTCTCTAAGGAGTAGCCAATCATGCGGAGAGTGTTACAGTATTGGCGGCGTCCCGCGCATCTCATTGTGATCAGCGTGGCGGTATGTCTCTTGTTGATCGGCTTGTTCGGGGCCTGGTTTGGGCTTCCCTTGCTCCACCTGGCGCATGCGAACGGGCGTCCGCTTATCCCCCATACAAAGACTTGCCCGCCGCCAGGTGGCCAGCAATGCTTACAATGGACGGTTTCTTCCTCACCGATCGTCAAAAACAGCGGCCTGAGCGCGGTGACGACGCTCAGCGCGACGGATGCGTGGGCGGTTGGGGGCTACAACAACAACATGGTCAATACAAATCTTACCTTGATTGAACATTGGAATGGCGCTTCCTGGGCTGTTACTCCTTCGCCAAACGTGACGTTTTCAGGGCAGTCAAACGATAGTCTATCGGCGGTTGGCGCCATCTCATCGAATGACATCTGGGCGGTGGGCAGCTTCGGGTATCCGAATGGGTTTGGGCAGGCTCTCGCAGAGCATTGGAACGGCGCGCAGTGGAGTGTTGTCAACACGCCACCTGTTTCTTCGACGGTTCCTGTGGGCAATGGCTTCGCCAGTGTGGCAGGCGTAGCTTCCAACGATGTCTGGGCGGTTGGTTCATATCGCACCAGCAATGCTTCTCAACCGTTGATTGAGCACTGGGATGGTACACAATGGAGCATTGTGGCAAATCCGAATGTTGTCACCGGTTCGCTCTCTAGTGTTGTCGCCCTTGCCTCAAACAACGTTTGGGCTGTCGGCTTCATGCAGCGTCAGGCGCTTGTCGAGCATTGGGATGGCTCTACATGGAGCGTTATCCCTACTCCACACGTCCCCGCCGACTCCTATGCGTTCGATAGCGTGGCAGCCGTCTCGGCAAATGACATCTGGGCTGTTGGCACAGAGATAAACAACCGCCTGCCCGATCCCCAACTCATCGAACAGTGGAACGGCACACAATGGAGCGTCGTCAATGCGTCCACGCAGAGTGGGCTAGTTCCGCTATCGGTCACGAGTGTTCCTGGTACGCAAGAGGTTTGGTCGGCAGGCTATTATGACGTAGGGAAATATACGCTCACCCAGTGGTATACCCAGGGAAGCTGGCAGATCGTTCCTAGCGTGAGTGTAGATTCTGGAGCAGCGCCCAACGATGAGTTGAACGGAATCAGCGCCGTATCTTCTACCAATGTCTGGGCGGTCGGCGGCGTGACCTATCCCGATGGTACTTACCAGGCGGTCATCGAGCACTTCGCCCCCCGCTACGGATAGACTGATAGGATAGCCCTTTGTGGCGCCCAATCTGCTGTCTATGCGTATGTCCCAATTTCTCCCCTAGAGCAGCAGAGTAGCAGGTGATCACAATGGAACGCCGCCCGATAGATACGGCGCAAGCAAAAGCGCCCGCACGCGCGCCCAACTTGGCGCGCCAACGCGACCTCGTGCTGACCGTACTTGGCTGGCTGGTCATCGTTGGCGTCGTTCTTTGGGCGGCCTCACATATCATCAGCTCGCTGCTGGTGCTACTCGTCGCAGCGCTGCTGGCCTATGCGCTGGCGCCTGGTGTCATGCTGCTGGCGCGTTTCCTGCCACGCTTCCTCGCGTTGATCATCGTCTACGTGCTGGTGGTCGGCGCGATTGGCGGCCTCATCTATCTGATCGCCAGTACAGCAGTCGCGCAGATCACCACACTGGCGCACACAGCAAGCCAGCTTACGCAGCCAGGGAGCCATAACCCGCTCTCGCAACTGCTGCCCACACTACGCCGCTTTGGCGTCACCGATAGCCAGATTCAGACGGCCAGGCAACAGCTCATCAACCAGGCGCAGGGACTCGCGCAGGATGTCATTCCCTTGCTGCAAGGTATCTTTAACGCTGTGCTCGATACCATCCTTGTCACGGTACTTAGCGTCTACCTGTTGATTGATGGGCAACGGGTGATCACCTGGCTCAGAACAAACGCGCCAAGGAGCTATCGGTCGCGCGTGGTGTTCAGCCTCGAGACGGTGGAGCGCGTCGTTGGCGGTTACATTCGCGGACAGCTTGCGCTCTGCACACTGGTGGGCGTGCTGGTGGGCGCTGGCATGGCGCTCTTTCAGATTCCCTATGCGCTATTGCTCGGCATTCTGGCGTTCATATTCGAGTTCATCCCTATCCTGGGTGTCTTCTTTTCGGGTGCACTCTGTGTGATCCTGGCGCTAGTGGGACGGGGGCCGATCTGGGCGCTTATCGTGTTGGTCTACTTTATCGTCGTCCATATCATCGAGGGCGACGTGGTTGGCCCACGCATCGTCGGGCGTGCCGTGGGGGTACATCCCGCCGTCTCGATCTTCGCGCTGCTGGCGGGCGCCGAGTTGTTTGGCGTGTGGGGCGCGCTGCTCGCCTCGCCGGTCGCGGGCATCACCCAGGTGATCATCGTGGCGCTCTGGCGACAATGGCGGCGTACCCACTCCGGCGAGTTTGTCGCGGAGGATGCAGCGGTAATCGTTCCAGTGACCACCGCCGAGGCGCTCGCTCCACTTGTGGACGATGCAACAGCCGACCATGAAACAGTCGGAGACAAAAAGACAGCGGACGCAGCCCCTCCAGACTAAGCGACTATGAATCGCACTGGCCGCTTTAGCATCGATGTAGCAATTTCGCTCCTTTGTGTGTCTTCTCATGAAAAGGGGAAATCAGGCAAAGGAGCATCGTATGCTGAACCGTGTTTGCGTTGGCCGCTGGGGTATAATTGGCTTGCTGTGCGTATTGGCTGATCATGCCCCCACAGCTTGCAGCGAGCGGGCAGTGAGCCAATTGGTCTTCTCTGCTGTGGGCGAAGAGTGGAGAATCCGCCCGTGCATAGTTGTATGATTATTTGGCAGGCTGCACCCGCCGCCAGGGATGGCGGCGCTACTTGGGTGGGCGGCCCGACTGCTTTCCTGGTATGCTAGACTATTAGTGAGCGGTAGCAAGCCATGCCAGGAGATGGTCATAGAGCGGGAGGCGTCGTACTATGGCGGATAGCCGGAAAAGCAAAGAGGAAGTCGGGCAAGAAAGCTCCTCACAGAAAGACCTGCAACGCTATCGCGCCAACAGCCTCTCCGAGCAGGAGGGCGTGCTGCTCTACAACACATTGGCCGACGCCGAACGCGATCCGCATCTGGCTGACCTCTATCGCAAGCTGGCGGACATAGAACTGCGCCACCAATCGTTATGGGATGATCGCATCCGCGCGCTTGGCGCCGAGCCCCCCATCTATCGCCCCACCTGGCGGGTGCGCGCGCTCGGCTGGATCGCCCGCCATTGGGGAACAAGCCTCGTCGTTCCCATCGTTGGCGCAATGGAAGGGCAGGCAGTGGATGTCTATGATCAACAGCCGGAGGCGCGAGCGGCCGGGCTGCCAGCCGACGAACGTTCGCATGCGCGCATCTTTCGCTACTTGCAGATGGCCAGCGGCTCTACGCTCACCGGCCCACAGATCGCCCAGTTCGAAGGGCGGCATCGTGCCAGCGGGGGCAACGAGCTACGCGCCGCCGTGCTAGGGGCTAGTGATGGCCTCACCTCGAATCTGAGCCTGGTGATGGGTGTCGCGGGCTTCAGCATCGCCGGACACGCCGTGCTCATCTCCGGGCTGGCCGGGTTACTGGCGGGCGCGTTCTCGATGGCGATTGGCGAGTGGCTCTCGGTGCAAAGCGCGCGAGAACTCTATGGACGCCAGATCGCTATTGAACGCCAGGAACTCCAGGACGTTCCAGAGGAGGAAGCCGAGGAACTCTCACTGATCTATCAGTCGAAGGGGGTGGATGAGGCGTCGGCGACCGAACTCGCCAGCAACCTGATCCATCAGGGCGCTGCCGCGCTCGATACGCTGGCGCGCGAGGAACTGGGGATCGATCCGCAGGAGCTGGGCGGCTCGGCCTGGGGCGCGGCGATCACCTCGTTTTTCCTCTTCGCGATTGGCGCCATCATCCCCGTCGCACCATTCATCTTCGGAAGCGGCCTGATCACCGTGGGGATCAGTCTGGCGCTGAGCGCGTTGGGATTCTTCGCTATTGGCGCGGGCGTCTCTCTGACGACCGGTTCGCCACTCTGGCTATCGGGTGGACGGCAGGTGGCCTTTGGTCTGCTGGCAGCGGCGATCACCTTCGCCCTGGGCAGGTTGGTAGGGACAGCTATCCATTGATGCGTGGCTCAATCGTGGCTCAATCGTGGCTCAATCGTGGCTCAATCGTGGCTTTCTATGCGGATGGCGGCCTTACCAGCGAAAGGAGTCTGCCGATGACTCCGCCCACTGCACCCAACACTACTCCTCCCAGGAACATCAGGAGGAAATCTCCAATGCTCCCGGCGATCTCTTCTTGCCAGAAATACCAGGACTCGCGATCCTTCCAGCCGCTTTAAGCAAAGCTCTGTAACTCGCCGCTGTTCATGTAGTGGTTCATGTAGTGGACGAGGAAATCCATTCCCAAGAGGAGCATGAGCACGATGGTCAAGGCGCTCACGATGCCGGTGAGCAGACCAATCCAGAAGCCAACTCCCAGGCCCGCCAGGATGCTTCGGGTGCGCCAGGCGGCGAACGCGCCGACGAGAAGCGCAGCCAGCGATGTGAGCGCAAGTCAGCGCGACAAGATCGCCGAGCAAGATGCTCGCTTGCAAAACAGGGTGGCGAACGGGAATTGACGCGGAAGCAATGGGTGTCATTGCATTGAGGCTCTCTCTATTTGGAATCCTCACGACGCGCACTGCGCAAAGATTTAACGCTTTCTTTACTCCGGTTTAACATGCTGGCGGCATGATCTGCACGGAACGTTCTTGAACTCTGCACACGCCCCGGAGGGAATGCCATGCGGATCGCTCTGGTGACGGAAAACTTTCTGCCCAAGCTCGACGGCGTCACCCGCACGCTGGCGATGACCCTAGAACACTTGCAGCGGCATGGCCACAAAGCCATCGTGCTGGGGCCAGAGGGCGCGCTACGAAGCTATGCGGGCGCGCGCGTCTTTGGTGCGCCCGGTTTCCCTATCCCCTTTTACCCTGAGCTACGCTTTCTGTTTCCCGCGCCGCGCCTGGAACGCCATCTGGCGCGCTTCCGCCCGGACGTTGTGCATGTGGTTGATCCCATGCTGCTTGGCGCGGCTGGCGTCGCCTGGGGACGACGATTGGGCGTGCCAGTGCTTTCCACCTACCACACGAATCTCGCCGACTACTGCGCTTACTTCCACCTGAGCGCGCTCATTGCGCCAATGTGGGGCTACCGGCGCTGGCTGCATAATCAATGCGCGCTGACGCTCTGCCCCTCGTCCTCGACGGCTACCCACCTACGCAGCAGAGGCTTTGCGCGGGTGGGCGTCTGGGCGCGCGGAGTGGATGGAGACCTCTTTCGCCCCGAACGGCGCAATCCCGCCTGGCGCGTCCGCATAGCCTATGATCCTGCCGTCCCCATCATCCTCTACGTTGGCCGCCTCTCGTACGAGAAAAACCTGGATGACCTGGTAAAGATGTTCTTCCAACTCAATGACCTGCCCGCTCACCTCGTTCTGATAGGCGACGGCCCGGCGCGAGCTGACCTCGAACGCGCCTTATACGGGAAGCGCGCGACCTTCACCGGCTATCTCACCGGCGAGGCGCTGGCCGAAGCCTATGCCTCCGCCGATCTCTTTGCCTTCCCTTCCACCACCGAGACGTTTGGGCAGGTGGTAATGGAAGCGATGGCGTCGGGCCTGCCAG
The DNA here is from genome assembly GCA_021324535.1 of Pseudomonadota bacterium. GTDB lineage: Bacteria > Chloroflexota > Ktedonobacteria > Ktedonobacterales > JADMIN01 > JAJPIU01. Next base: position 30,640 of record JAJPIU010000023.1, on the reverse strand, counting down.
TGGTGGCCTACGACGCCGAGGGGGTGCGCGATAGTGTGCGCTCCGGCGAGACGGGTCTGCTGGCGCCTGCGCGCGATGTCACAAGCCTTGCGACAGGAGCGCGCGCACTGCTGGCCGAGCCGGATCGCCGCCAGCGGATGGGCCTCGCCGCCTATGAGTATGCCCACCGGCTCGCATGGCCTACTGTGCTTGACGAGCTAATTGACGCCTACCAGCAGGTTATCGCGGAAGCCAGGCAGGGCGCCCATATTACATTCCCTGAAACGCAGCCCGCCGCTTGATTGGCTCTCGGCAATCGCTCTTCAAGCCCGCCATTTCCTGCAGTCTAGCGCACGTCGAACAGCCCGGCGCGATCCGTCGGCGTGGCGAACTCCTGGCCGGTGCGGATCAATTCCACAACCTTTTTACGCCCCTTGGGGCTGCCGATGAAGACAGCGCCCACCAGGCGGTTCTCCTGAAAGAAGAACTTGCGGTAGTCTTTGCCCTTGTCGCCGGGCATGGTGCGCGAGATGGAGGTGAGCGTGGGGTTGTTTGTCTCGGCGATGCCCATCACGGCGATATTGGTGTTGAAGAGCGGGCTGGTGTAGGTGGGCACGTCGCGATATTCTTGATGGCCGCCCGCCATATTGACCGCCGCAACCTTGCCATGCGCCAGCGCATTATCCCAGGTGCCCATCGTATGGTGGCCGCCCACCATCACGTCGTGGAACTCCGCCACGTCACCGGCCGCATAGACACCGGGAACGTTGGTTTCCAGGTATTCGTTTGTCACGATGCCTGTGCGCCGCTCGATGGACGTCTCCGCCAGGAAGCCGTGATTGAGCGTTAGCCCCAACCCTACGCCAATCACGTCCGCTGGATAGGTCTTGCCCGATGAGCCGACAACATGCCGGGGAACACCATTGGCCGCCACCACCTCGCTGATCTCCTCGCCATGCACAACATCAACGCCATGCGCGCGGGCAATCTCATCCACGAGCATGCCGCCCTCCTCATCGAGCGTGGCGCGCAGCCAGTAGGGGCCACGCTGGAGCCACGTGACATGCACCCCGCGCACGTTGAAGCCCTCGGTCAGCTCATAGGCGATGAAGCTGCCGCCAATTGTCACCGCCTCTTTACTTTCCAGCGCACGGGCGATCAGTTCGCGGGTATCGTCGAGCGTGACGAAGTTATAAATGTTGGCGACGCCCGCAGCCCCCGGCGCTTGCAGTTTGTTCGCCCAGCCGCCCGTACATACCAACAGCGCGTCATAGGGCAGCGGGCCACCGTGATCGAGATAGACCACACGCCCGTCGGTATCTACGCGCGTGGCGAGCGTCTCAGTAAGCAGGGTGATCCGCATCTGCTCATGCCAGGCGAAGTCGCGCATCATCACCTTTTGCTCAGGCAGCGCCCCTTGCAAATAGCGAGGTAGCGAGACACGGTTATACAGAGGATAGGGTTCGTTGGTGATCATCCAGATCTCACAGGCCGGATCGGCCTTGCGAAGCTGGTCGGCGCAGGTGGTGCCTGCGATCCCATTGCCAATAATCACATATTTTCTGCCGAGTTCAGCGGCCACAATACAGCTCCTTTAATTCCGGTAGACGCTGGTCTACTATCACAAGCTCTCGCTTGTAGTCTAGCACAGCGCGACGCCTCCGGCATAACAGCCACCGATCAGACTAAGCGTTCAGATGCTATCAGAGGTGATCAGAGGTGATCAGAGATAATACTATGCGAACACGCGACCAAATTAGGGTGTTGGTCGTTAAGAAGTATAAGCATGATCAGAGGCGCCTCGCAGGTGTATCCCACATCCAGCAAGCGAATGAGTTGACCCATGTGATGGCATAGTCTATGCGCTTTTTCGGGCTTTCACTGGAGCACAGAGCCGGGCCACAATGCCCAAACGTACTATGGGCATATGACCATGAAGTATGAGAGACACCATACTACTGTTACCAAAACGTCAGAATAAGCGCATGGCCAAGAATGACACATTCGCATGTGGGGGCGCGGGTAAGCTACTAGCGATGTTTGAGAGGCGTTGGCATTTTGGGCGCCTGAGCGAGAGCGAGATTTGCGCATCAGCGACGCCGGTGACATACTGTGATATATATGAGCAATGAGCTATATTGGCGAGACTCACCACAGGTCACAGACGTTCGTAGATGTTCAAGAGTGGTTCGCCAACGGTTCACCGAGAATTCCGAGGGCGCCAGCGTCATCAAACAAGCGTACTCTTTTCTATCCCCCAATCACAGATCAGTAATCAAAGGAGACTGCGATGTTAGCCGAGATCAAAGACATTTACTGCGCCGCATATGCTATCGCGAAGGGCGCGCAGCTTCAGAACGTGACCAGCCGACAGGGGTGGACACATTTCCTCTTCGAGGCAACCTCCGTCCAACAGGCGCTCACCGAGTGGAATCAGCCCCAGGCGGTAGTGGATGTGCATGCGTACAATAACGCCATGCGCTACCTGCGGAGCATTGTGCGGGCACAAAGTCCGCGTCCCGGCTCGCCTTACGTCGCGCAGGAGCAATAGCGCGCCCAATTCACACATCCGCACACAATATCATCAGTCCGCCGAGACGCGGCGCAAAAACCGCAAACAATAGTGGACTCAATCATCTCTTTGTGTCTGCGCTAGCCGCTTTGCGTCTACTCCTCCAGACCAACAGGAACACTACTATGTGTGGTCGGGGGAGTATTTGTGTTCTTTGTGTCTCGATGCGGTTCGTTGCGCTCCACTTTTCGATGTTTCTCGCCGCCTCCCTGGCCGAATTGCCGATCACAGATTGGCATACGATTGGCGCATAATGAGAGCATGATATGATCATTCTGATCAGTGGCGGCTTAGTGCGCCGAGATTGGTTTGGTGGCTACGTTGCGCCTATGCGACGACAACGCAACCATGTTGACAACAGGTTGGGTAGCGCATGGATCCTCAGAACGTCTCGCACCCCTTCGAGTTTTCTTCTGATGTGGAGGCTCCTCCCTCCGCAAGCCACACAGAAATCCCCGAAGTCGCGGCGGAGCACACGCCTGAACAGGCGGAACATCGCTCATTGGGTATTGTCGATCAGTTGACGTTGAGTGTTTTGTGGTTGGGAATCAATGCCCAATCAGCCGCGCTCTTGCCTATCGTTATCCCCACGCAAATCCTTTTGTTCGTGACGCCGGGAGCGGTGGGCAATGCGCAACAGGCGACGTTTCTTGGGTGGTTCTCAGCCGGTGGCGCGGTGGTCGCGTTGATTATCCCGCCCATCGTTGGAACGATCTCCGATCACACGTCGCATCCATTGGGCAGGCGTCACCCGTATATCGTCGCAGGCATGGCGCTGGCTCTGCTTGGCGCCTGGATGCTCGCGGTCAGTCCGGTGGTGAGTATCTTCATCCTGGGCTTTTTAGTCAACCAGTTTGGCGCCAACGCCGGCATCGCCGCATATCAGAGTCTTGTGCCCGATCTGGTTGGCCCGGATCAGCGCGGCGCGGCGTCGGGGTATCTTGGTCTGATGACGATTCTTGGCAACATCGGCAGCCTGGCGCTGGCAGCCTGGCTGTTCAGTTCAGTCAATCTGACGGCGCCATCGCACGACGCCATCATCAGCGGCGCCAACGCTTATTATGTGATTACCGGACTGGCGCTCTTGCTGACGGTTATCATCACCTTGTTTGGCGTCCACGAACGCCCACAGGCCAGAGCGCATCACGCTTCGGGGCCACTGGCGGCTTCCACCGTCAGACAGCAGCGCGCCCCCCAGCGCGTGGCGCATCTTGGCTGGCTGGTCTCGTGGATCGAGCCATGGGTTGGCCCATGGCGTCATCGCAACTTCACCTGGGTGTTTCTGACACGCTGCTTTGTGATGTTGGGCCTGACGCTCTTTTTGACCTTCATTGAATACTATTTCGCGGCGGTTGCGCATGTCAGTAACTTCATCCAGGCGACCGCCATCGTGGCGCTGCTGGCGCTGGTCGGCGCAGTCGCCAGTTCGCTGATTCTGGGAATCATTTCGGATCGCATTGGGCGGGTGGTCGTTGTCGGGATCGCGACAGCGTTTATGGCGGCGCCTGCGTTGGGGTTTACACTCATGCAAGGGAACATTCCGCTCTGGCCATTGGGACTATTCTTTGGATTGGGCTACGGCGCGTACACCAGTGTAGACTGGGCGCTCGCGATTGACGCCTTGCCCGATGAGCAAGCGTTTGGTAAAGACATGGGCATTTGGAGCGCGGCAACGACCTTGCCTTCCATTCTCGCGCCTGCGCTTGGCGCGGCGGTGATCGCGCTGGCCGGTTCACTTGGCGAGACGGCATATGGCTATCGCGCGGTCTTTGCGCTGGCAGCCCTCTTCCTGGTGTTAGGCGCAGTCTGCGTCTCCTTCATCAAAGAGGAGCGCCCTGGCCGCCCTGCCTCACCGGCCTCACCCACAACTCCTGCCTTGTCCACATCATCATCTCCATTAACTTCTACGGCGCAACAGACCCACCGTCCGGTAGCGCGCCGACGCCTGGGCGCCTGGCGGCTGGCCGGACGGACGGGAGCCGGGCGCGCGCGGGGCTTCCTGCGCTTCTGGCCGTTTTGGGAGTGGCTGACGCTGAGCCTTGCGCCGATTACGCCGATCCCAGATGCGCCGAATGGCCTGCTTGCCGTGCGTGTGGATCGCTATCATGGCCGCCCCATCACGCTACCCGACGGAACGACCGTCGCCCAGGGCGATTGGGTGGGCGAGCTGCACTTCCGCAACTCACGGGTGACGGAGCTTGCGGCGCACACCTCGCCGCTGACGCTCCTGCGGATGATTGGTGAAGACCTGAGCGCGCTGGCCGCATGGGTCATCAGCGACGAAACAGCCGGAGGCGCTCAATCTCTGGCAAGGAATACTAGCCCGGCCATTGGGAAAATCAAGGCGATTGTTGGCGTGACGATCCTTAGCCGCCCTGCGCCTCGGCTGGGATTCACTGTGCGCGCCCGCCCACATACGATTCACGCCTGGTTCGAGCGTTTCTTCCTGCATGGCTTGCTGGCGATCTACAATCCTCAGGGGCTTGCCCGGCTGACACGCGGCAAACAAGGCGTTTATGCTGAGGAAGTGTGGATGTCGCGCGCCACGCTGCTTAGCCGGTATGGCTAGCAGTGTGGCGCCACACTGGCCTCGTCGCTTTGGATGCGCTGGCGTAGCGCCTCAGCCTCATGCCCCAGGCGTTCCAGTGTGGCGCGTGTCTTGGCCACGCGCTCCTGTTCGAGCCGAACAAACTGCATATAGGGAGCAAGCGCCCCAGTGAGGCGTTGGGCGTCAGCGTCCAACTCATGGGTGAATTGATCGCGTAGGGTCGTTGCAAGGCGTTCTTCCAGTTCGTGGGTGCGCGTGTCAAACTGGCGCTTGGCGCGGCGGCGACGCAGCGGCAAAATGCCCAGTCCAACGCCAAGAAGCACGATGGCGGCAGTGATGCCGGTGAGATCAGCCGCCGCCGTGCCAACGATCAGCGCGATGCCCATGCCAACCCCAATAGCGGCGACCCCTGCGCCTGCCGTCTGTGCAACTGCGCCTTGCAGCGATTCGGCCAGACGTCGCGCCTCCGCCTCACGATCATAGGTTCTGAGCGTGCGGTCGGCGGCGATGGCGACACGCTGCAACGCCCGGCGGCGAGTAAAGTCAAAGGTTGCCCCAATGCCATCCATGCCACGTACACCACTACCGTCGCTCACCAGCGAAGTGTCATGTGCTTCTCCTGCCTGCCCCAAAGCGGATGGAGAAGAAAGACGGCGGCGCGTCAGATACTCATTGATGCGCTGCCAGTGGCGTTGCTCCTGTTCCACCATCCACTCGATCAGCCCGTTCACCGCATACGCAATCTCTTCAGGTGCGTTGGCGATCACCTCGCGCTGAAACGCCTCCTGAATCTTCTCACCGCGCAACAGGTCGGACAGCCGCCCCAACCGCACGGTGTCATCAAAAAAGCGATGTCCACGGTCGCGCATCTCCAGCACGATGCTTTGGATGGCGCGCAGGCGTTGCTCGAAGGCGGCGAGCATCTCCTGGCGATGCGTGGCGAGTTGCGCCTCGATGGCCGCAATCGTGCGGGCATCCTCATCGAGCAACGTCTGCCGCTTCATGGCCTCAGCGGTGTAGACCTGTATCAGCCGCTCAACGACGCCCAGGGGGCTGAGCAACTTGAGCCGCGCGCGTCCCTCGCTGTCAAGCGCGCCGATCAGATACTCACGAAGGACGCCCAGGCGACTTGTTTCCCAGAGGCGTATACTCTCTGGGCCATCGCTGGCCTGCCGCGCCTCCTGCGCCAGGCGTGCGGAAAGCGGGAAAACCTCAGGCTGGGCGCCCAGGAGGTCTGCCGCATGGCGCCGCACAAAAGAGACAACCTGGGTCACGTCGTCCTTTGAGCGCAAGAGATCCACTTTGTTGATGATCAGAACAACCTTCTTGCCCCATGTGCGAATCCGCTCCAAAAAAAGGCGTTCGCTCTCGGTAAACGGGCGATCCGCCGAGGTGACAAAGAGGATGAAGTCGCTGCGTGGGATGAACTCCGTGGTGAGTTGCTCATGGCGTCGCAACACCGCATTCGTGCCAGGGGTATCCACAATAGCCACATCGCGAAGAAACGCCGCCGGAGAGAACGCTTCCTCAATCCCATCGGCGCGCATATGCCTCGTCGGCGTTTCGGCGTAGCGCAACAGCGTGACTACCGCTGTCGTTGGCGTGACGCCTTCCGGCGCAACGGTCTCGCCGAGCAGCGCATTGATAAAGGCGCTCTTGCCCGCGTTGAACTCGCCCGCGACGACCAGGAGAAACGGCTCGTCCAGGGAGCGAATCGCGTTCTGTAAAGTTGCCGTGTCTTCCGCCGACGACTGGAAACCCTGTAAACACGCAGCCAACGCCTGCGCGAGCTGACGTTCCGCCACAAGCGCCTCGCGCTGCTGTTCGCTAAAAACCGAAGGGGAGACAACCATACCAGGATCACACTCTCTTGCTCACACTAGCGGGAAACCCTGCCGGTTGTTCGCTACGCCATTGGCCGTGCCATTGGCCGTTAAGGAAACCGCAGTACAGCCTTATTGGGCCAGCATATTACCTATACTACGTTCCATGCACAAGGCTGTTGTGATTTCTTGACATAGCAGCCCGCTATGCGATAAGATGCGTGTGTCGCCAAGACGCCAATGCGCCCGTAGCTCAGCGGACAGAGCATCGCACTTCGGATGCGAGTGTCGGGGGTTCGATTCCCTCCGGGCGCGCCCGTTCTTTTCAGAGCGTCGCGTTTGTGTTCATCCCCTAGCAGCCATTATTCATTATTCCCCATTTCCCTACCTTCAATACGTCCAATAGCGTTTTTCACCCTTCTTGCGCTACCATTGCTCACTGCTGAGGGTCGCGATCCAGGTGAAATGGGCATCCCTTGCCGCCAGCGTGAGGCCGTATTGTATCGCTGTCGCTGCAATCCAAAGATCGTTGTCCGGCAGAAACAGATGTCGCCGCCTCAAATCGTCCCTGGCTTGCCCATAGATGTCGGCGGTCGTCGCATCAACGGCAAGGATCGTCATGCTGGTGGCAAGCGCCCGAATATCAGCAACGGCATCGTTGGCGCGGGTGGGAGAGCCATAAGCTCCTGTATACAATTCGCCCAGCGCCACACTTGGTATGAACAGCGCAGTTGCCTGGGCGATGCGGGCGCGGATAGTGGCATCGCCCCGCAGAGAAAGAATCAAGACGCTGGTATCGAGCGCATAGACGCCACCCGTACCCGCTCCTCCTACTGGGGACAAGCTAGAAGGGGTGTTCATCCGGGTCTATCTTCTCGCTCTCAATGTGCGCTTGCTCCAACGCTTCTCCCACTTCTGACGACACAGTGAAACGCAACAGCGCCTCTGGTGGGCTGCCCGTTGGAAGGGGCGTGCGCGGCGCAGGTCGTGGTTGCGCTAACTCACGCGCATAGGCCAACATGCGTTCCTGATCCTGAGGTGGCAGCCGGTCAATCAGAGATCGAAGTTCTTCAACAGTGGTAGCCATAGCTCTTTCTCCTCGGCAATGTGCTACGGGCAAAGCCTCGCGCTCATTATAGCACCATATGGTCATGGGCGCGCTCATGCCACCCTCTCCCTGAGCTATCCCGTCGCTACAAGAAGAAGGGCGAGAGAGGTTTGATCTTCCCTCGCCACGGTGTATCGCTTTCCTAAAACGCTTACCGTCCGCCCTCTTTGCCGCGCACCAGCGAGGTGATGATGCCCACCCCCGCAATCCCCGCGCAGACAAGGAACGTCGTGTGGAAGGCTGTCGAGAAGGTGGATTGCAACGCGGCCACCGATGGCAGCGGCGCGCCATGCGACAGGTGATGGGCGCCTCCATATGGGACACTGCGCGCGATGATCAGTTGCACACCTGCAAGCGCGCCGCCCAGGCTGGCGAAGATCGCTCCCGCAAGCGCCACGCTCAGGCTCTGGCCTACCACGCGGCCCGTCCCCAGGAAGCCCGACGCTACCCCCTGTTCATTGCGCGGCGCGGCTCCCATCAGCGCGCTGTTGTTCGGCGATTGGAAGAGGCCCTGCCCTATGCCGGTGAATGAGAGCCGCCAGATGATGTCGAACAGCGAGCTATGCGCGTCTAGCTTGCTGATCAATACCAGACCAACACAGGCAATCGCCAAACCGCTCGCCGCCAGCCAGCGCGTACCAAAGCGATCCGCCAGCCGTCCGCTGATCGGCGCAACGACAGCGATGGTCAATGGTAGCGGTGTGAGCAGCAATCCAGACTCGATGATCGAAAAGTTGCGCAGTTGCTCGAAGTAGAACGGCAGCATGAAGCTGACGGCGAAAAGCGCCAGAAAGCTCAGTATCAGGCTGATGTTTGCCGAGGCGAAGACGCGATCCGTCAACAGACGCAGCTTCACCAGCGGGTTCGCCAGACGCCCCTCGATAATCACCATATCCACAAGCGCCACCACGCCGATGGCAATCGTGGTGAGCGTGCCGACGGAGAGCCAGCCCCATTCCTGGCCAAACGAGAGGCCAAGCGTCAGCGAGGCCAGCCCAATGGCCAGCAATCCGGCGCCCGCGAGGTCGAATCCCGCGAACTTCTCGTGATCCCAGCGCACCGGCTCCGTGAGCAGACGCAGCGTCGCGATCACGCCGAGAATCCCAATAGGCGCGTTGACATAGAAAATCCAGCGCCAGGTCAGATATTGCGTGATGACACCGCCAATGGTTGGCCCAGCGCTTACCCCCAACGCGACGATCAGCGCGTTCAGGCCCAGCGCGCGCCCGCGTTCGGTCGAAGGGAAGGCGCTTGTCAGCATCGCCGGGCTGATTGCCATGAGGAGCGAGCCACCCAACCCCTGGAACGCGCGCGCCGCAATCAATATTCCCAGCGATGGCGAGGCGCCACAGATGGCCGAGCCAAGTGTAAAGATGATCAGCCCCGTCGTCCAGATGCCCTTGCGCCCCATCATATCAGCCAGGCGGCCAATTGTCAGCAGTGTCGCCGCGACCACCATCAGATAGGCGATGATGACCCACTCGATGGAGCCGCTCAGCGCAACCCCAAAATAACGAGCGATGGCGGGCAGGCTGATGTTGACAATCGAGGAGTCGAGCGTCGCCATAAAGATGCCCGTCGCCACAATGGCAAACACCACCCACTTGCCTGCATGCTCGCCATCTTGCTGCGTGGCTCCCGAAGATGGCGTAGATAAGGTGGCCTTTGTTGCGACGGCGTCTTCGATCTGAGCCGATTGATCGCGCTGAGCTGGCTGAGCGGGTGGCGCGGCGAGCGCCTGAAGGTCGGGCGTCTGTCGCGTCTGTTCCTTTTCACGCAAGGGGAATGCGTCGAGTGATCCACTGTCCGTCGCGTCTACCCGCTGTGCCATGTCACCATCGCTTTCTGATGTTTATTGTTCATGCTGTAAGCTCTATTCCTTGCTCCTGGCCGTGCAATGTGCGTGAAGCACAACAAACCCCTCGCCAGATCATGCGAAAGAGGCGCCATTTCATGGCTGGAGCCAGACTTCTTGACTTTACACTATGAAGTATAGGCCACTATCGTATTCGTATCCAGGCTATGGCTATACAGCTTTTTTGCGCCCTGAAGCAGCGCCGCGAAGATAGCCGTATCGGTGATGACCGCATTGCTCATTGTGCTAGCATTGGCGGCTGTGGTGAGGTAGACGTTCAAATTTGTATTACCTCCCGCCTGCTTCTCAATCAGTTCGCTATAATGGATGTGGCCGTGGCTGTCGGTGGTGTAGGCGTGTGGCGTATACCACGCGAGGAAAATATTGGCGGTGTGGGGCTGGGGGTTGGTATCGCACTGCGCGTTTTCTGCCTGCTGATCGGTAAGATTGCCAACAAACGGCGGATTGCCACAGAGCAGCGTGAGCGCGCCTAACACCATCGTGCGTCCGGGTGTGTCGCTGCTGGTGGAGACGTTGAAGATGCCATGCGCCTGACTGCAATCGGTGATGATGCTGGCGAAGCGTTCGTTGGATGGACATGATCCCGTACTGAGATAGGTGGGATTATAGCCCGACCACCCCAGGATGGTGGCGTCGCCAGGGAGATAGACCCGCTGTACGTCGTTGTAATCTCGTGAGAGGGGACTATAGATCGAGCCAGTTTTGTTGTATGTCACGGTGATCTCAAGCCGGTGGAGCGCGCCACCGTTGGGTAGCAACGTCACCAGGTCGGTCTGCTGCTCCGTCACATAGGCGTTGGCTTTATTGCCTCCAACGTTGGTATCCACTACGAAATAGCCATCGCCGTTGCCGGTCGCCATCGTCGAGGCGAGGCCAAGCTGCTGCAAGAGGCTCTCAACCCGGGGATCGGCCAGATAGACTTGCAGGTCTTTGGTCTTCAGCGCCTCAAACGCCAGCTTGATGATCGGTTTGAGCGCCGCCCCATGCAGGTTGCGAAGGCGCGCCAACAGCAACGCGGCCAGTTCGTGTGTGAATTGCTTGCGTCCCTGAGCGGATTTCTGTGCGGCGCCAAGCTGATATTCGTGAATCCAGAACTCAAGGTTGTCGGGGGTCACAACAACTGTTTTGCCGTTGAACTGGATGGTGATATTGCCGGTGTCGCGTAAGATGGCCTGAATCAGCCCTGGCGTGAAGGCAATCACTCCCTGAAATGGCGCGTCATCGGGCGTGGCGCCGGTACTCTGGGCGATCTGCATTGCCGCGCGCGCGTCGGTGGGGAAGTCCGCAGAAAGATTGGAGTCGCGCAGGCCCCAGCCATACGCCTGCTGCCCTGAAGAGAACGGTGGGGTAGGAACGCAGCGAATCGGCCACCACCAGTAATAGTTCGGCGCTTCTGGCGTGACATAGGGGCAGTTGATGTCAGCCGTCGGCGACTGTGTATGCTGCTGGGCATACTGTTCATCCAGCTTGTAGGTATCATTCAGGGAGAAATGGTTCGTTGTGGACTGTTTGCCGTTGTCAAGCTCCAGCACGCCGTAATTTCCCTGGAAGCCGCCACCCGGACGAAGCTCGGTGCTATCCATCGCGATCACCAGGTAATACGCGGGATGGCCGACGCCCAGCAACGCGGGAGCAGCGTCTACCAGTTCAGCCAGTTCGGCGAAGATACCGGGCGCTTTAGGGAGTTCGGCCAGCAGGTTTCCATATTTCGTGCCGGGACGGAGTTGATGGGGAAGCGTGTAGGGGTTGAGGTGGTTATAGGCGGAAAGGGCATCGAGCGCATAGCCATATGCGGAAGCCACCAGACTGCGCGCATGCTGAAGGGCTGTCGGGTGTATCCCCGGCCCTGCGCTTGAAAGCGCCCCCCCTTGCAATGGCGTCAGGATGATCTCAGCGACATGGAGCGCCTCATCGCCAGCTGTGGTCAGGTCAAACCCTATCCGCATCAGCAGGGTATAATTGCGCACGGTCGAGCTTGCTGCGCTGAGCGGCGCGCCAACAAATTGTGTGGCAGCGTTGATCTCGGCGAGATCGCTTGAGAGTCCATCGAGTTCTCCCTGCATACTTTTGAGCGTGCCGGGGTTGAGAAGCTGCGAAGCGCCACCGGCCAGCATATGCTGGATGTGTGTGACGCGCGCGATGGCGTCGGCGCCATCATATCCCAGGCGCGCCAGCGTCGCCAGCGGCGCACAGGCGAGCACGAGGAACCCCAGCAGGAGGAAGGCAACAGTGGCCGCAGCCGCCGGACGCCTGCGAAACCGGCGCAGCAGCCAGGCGATCTCTGCGCTGAAGCTGGCGGCGATCTCTGCGCACATCAGACGAAAAAAGCCATCCAGGCGTCCTGAACGCGGATCGCGCCGTATATGTCTGCGTGGCTGAGGATGAGGGCCGCGCACGGGTCGCCGTGCGGGCGAGCCTCCGCCAGGGCCATCATCAGGGTCATCATCGGCTTCATCGTCGGGAGCCTGTGTCCTCCTGGGCGGCTGCTGACGCGGCGATTCGTTCAGCCAGTCGTCTTCGTTTGCCCACTCGCCATCCCAGCCCTCTTCCCAGCCGCCATCCTCATCCTCATCCTCATCCTCATCAACTTCGTCATCCTCTTCGCCTTCGATGTCTTCATCGGCGGCGTCTCTCTCATCCACCCCATGTGAGAAACCGCTCCGGCTGTGCTCACGTTGTCTGCGCGCATCGAGGATAACGCGCTCATAGGTATCGTCGGAGGCCTCTGGCAACTCAAACGGAGCGGCGTCGTTGCGATCCCAGTGTTCCAGTTCATGGGGCGCAAAGTCGCTGGCGCGCCAGTCGCCAGCGCGGGGAGCGCGCTGCCTGCCGACCTGGCTCCCTGCTTTGTCGGGCGCGCCATCCCGCCCTGGCTCATCCGCTGAAGACAAGGAATCCTCGTCGTCGCCTGCCTGAGGTTTGCGCCAACCAGCGAACCGGCTCAGCAAGCCACCGGCCTGAGAGGCGTGGGGCGATGATTGTGGTTCAGGGGAAAGAGGGCCACCGGGCTTGTAGTCGTTGAGGGTACGACCACGCGCGACGTCAGATGGTTTGTCTCCATCGGTGGGGCGTTGTTCACGCGGCGCTTGCCTGCGTTTATTGTTGCGTGAATCCCTCCGATCATCCATGTATGCGTGCCCTGCTCTTTCTCATCTCCACCGGTCATGTGTCGTCGTGCTGATTATGCGCGTACACCTGGCGACCTTGCCAGGGGAGGGCGGCTGATCGGTGGCGTCCGGCTACCCCGCAAGCGTCAGGCCAATGTGTCTGTGCTTTACTCTGTGAGCCTACCATGCTGCCTATGCCTCGTCAAGCAGAATAGGAAAGTTCCTCAGACATCTCTCATATATCTCTTGCCAGCGACACACGCTTCGTGTGCGTCGCAAGCGCCTGGGATTATAAGGCGCTTAGCGGCGCTTGAGTGAGACGACGCCATCGCTTATCTGTACGTCGTAAACCGGCTCTGCCACCGTCGCTGGGCCATCCACCACCTTGCCGTCGCGCAGACGAAACCGCGAGCCGTGCCACGGACACCTGACACAGACCCCTGACTCCAGCGTTCCCTCATCGAGCGGCCCGCCAGCGTGGGTGCAGGTGGCCGCCAGCGCATAGACTTTGCCGCCCAGGTTCACCACCACCACAGGCACACCATCCACCTCCACTCGTTTGAGCTGGCCGTCTGGGAAGTCACTCAGTGAGCCAACACGCTCAAACGTATCGCTTCCATGCTCCCAGGCAGTATGGTTGACATTTGTGCCGTCCTTGAAGACGAGATCGCCGCCCAGGTAGCTGGTATAGGAAAGCAGGGCGAAGGAGATAAATGTCAGAACGGCGGCAGCCATGCTCTTGCCGGTGGGATCAAGGAGCGAGAAGACAATCGCAATGATGACCAGCACGAGCGTGAAGGAGTTGAGCAGCCCATGTATCACTCCCGTCGTTCGCTCCTTGCCGTAGGTATCGCTCCAGTCGGACCAGCCGGTGAAGAACGAGCCGAGCATGCCAAGCACGCCGACAATCAAGGTCACCTCGGCGGCGCGAGGCGCCCAAACCGCCGCCTGGGGAAAGATGAGCCAGATGGCGTCGCAGATGGCCGCAAGCGTCACGCCGCCAATCGCGATATCGGTGATGAGCGGATGCAATGGATGCCCCAACCACGAACCAGCCAACAACGATTTGATGGGATGACGGCCCTTGCCGCGTGCGCCCAGCAAAGTGTTGATAACGCTTTGCAAGCCATCGCTGAAACGATCAAGCATGGGAAAGCTCCTTTGCTCTTGAGACCACACCACGTTGCACGCCACTGTGCATGACTACCATGACTACCATGACTACCATGACTACGCTGTTGGTTTCGCTTGCTGTACGCGCTCGGCAATCTCTTTGACAAGTTGCGCCTGCTCCTTCGAGCAGATCAATAATCCATCAGGCGTATCCACGATGATCAACCCCTCAACACCCGCCGTGGTAATCAGGCGCCCAGTGGCGTTGTAGATCAACGTGTCGCGTGTTTGCACGCCGATATGCGTGTGCAATTGTCCTTCGGCGTCAGTTGGCTGCTCTACAATCGTATTGCCCTGATCATCGCAGGCGTAGAGTGTGGCGACCTGCGCCCAACTGCCGATGTCGTTCCACCCGACGGAGATGGGAATGACGGCAATGCCGCTGGCGCGCTCCATCACACCAGTGTCAATGGTGATGTTCTCGGTCAGCCGTGGCCAGGCCGCGCGCATAGCCTGCTCCACTTCCTGCGTCATGCGTCCCTGTGTGCGCGCCGCAACGACGCCAATTTCATCCAGCACGTCGGCCACGGTCGGTGTCCAGCGGCGAATCTCCTGAAGGATGCGATCCACCCGCCAGACGAAGATGCCCGCGTTCCAGACATAATTGCCTGCCGCGAGATACTCCTCGGCCACCGCGCGTTTCGGCTTCTCGATGAACTGCTCGACGGTATGCGCGCGCAGGCCATCCTGTTGAGTGAGCGGGGCGCCATAGCGAATGTAGCCATAGCCGGTCTCCGGGTAGGTGGGGGTAATGCCAAGCGTTACCAGATACCCCTGCTGCGCGACCTCCTCGGCAAGCGCCAGCGCGCGCCTGAATCCCTCGACATCGGTGATGGCATGGTCGGCGGCGAACGATCCCATGATCGCCTGGGAATCGCGCGCGGCAATCAGCGTGGCAGCGAGGCCAATCGAGGCGGCAGTACCCCGGCCCGATGGCTCGGCGATGATCTGCTCGCGTGGGAGCATAGGTAGTTGTGCAGCGACCGAGTCGTTATAGGCGCCAAAGGTCACAACGTACAAATGATCCATTGGGACAAGCGGCGCGATGCGCTCAACCGTCGCCTGCATCATCGTGTGGGGGCCAGGCAGCCGCAAAAACTGCTTGGGGTTGATCTTTGTGCTCAACGGCCAGAGCCGTGTGCCACTACCGCCTGCCAGAATCGAAGCATACATGAATTGATCATCCTCTGCTACATCGTGTTGGGTATCTTACATGGTGTTGCGGGCCTGCCAGAGCGCAGGGAAGAAGTGCGGACGATTGGCGGCGCGATCCAGGTAGCGCACGCCAGTAGTATGACCAGTTCCGGCTGTGTCGTGTCCAATCGCCCGCTCGGCCATCCGCGCATGCGTATAGCGCCATGAGGCGAACGCTTCGTCAAAGTCGAGCAGGGCCTCGGCCAGCAGAAACAACTCACTATGGGGATTCGGCGCTGGTGAGACGACGTAGAGATCCTGGACGGAGACGCCATGCCGCGCCAGCAGATCGGTCAGCGCATCGTTGAGCGAACGCGCGTCAAACGCTGCTTGCAGACGCTCTGTCCAGATGGTGACGGGCACGCCGTCGGCGGCCTCGGAAAGCGGCGCATGCAGTTGGCGCAGATACGCCGGATCACGCAGGCCCGCCAGCAATTCAAGCTCGCGAAACTGCTGGCTCTCGGAGCCGCTGGCCGGGGCAAGGCCGCTACGAAACACCAGAAAGTCGCTTGGAGCCATTGTTTCCAGGACATGCAGCATAGGGGTGAACAGCCCGACGATACGGGTAATACGCTGGGTCAGGCTGATCGCAAGCCCTACATTGTCGGCGTCGAGCGCGGCAATGGTATGGCGCATGTCAAACAGGATTTGCCGGAACCACAGCTCGAACGCCTGATGTGTGGTGATGAACAAACGCTCGTCGGGATGTCCCAATTCGTCATCCGACGACTGCTGCGCAAGCACTTCATCCACGCGCAGATAGCTACAATAGTGTGTCTGGTTGGCGTCCACAACGGTGTGGCCACAGGGTAGCTTGACACTCATGGTCAAATCCCCTCCTTGTTGGTAAGATAGGTACTTCCATCATACCATGCCACAACACGCAAACGTATTTATCCCCTGTTTGTCGCGGGTATATCCAATGTAATGTATTTAGAACGGCGATTGCACATCACTATTGCTGATCAGCCATTGCCCATTGCTTTGCAACGCGAAGGAGAGCGTATCGTTGGCCGGGATGGCGATGCCGTCGAGCGTCTCAACGAAGGGAACGACATAGCTGGCGCTGTCGCCCGTCACGCGGTAGGTAGTGAAGTCGGGGGTATCGCAGCTATAGGAGATGCCCTGGGAGCGACCTGACTCGAAGGCGCTCACAAACTGCGCCCTGGGGTTGGCGGCCTGATATTGCGGGGTAAACAGGTTGTAGGCTTCATCAAAGCGGTTCGCGGCCAGGTCGGCGCAAAATTGCTGGCCAACAAGGTACGGCCCGACATCCGGCCCTTCGGCCTGCGTGGGGATTGCGCCAAGTGTCCATACGCTGCCAGTGAAGGTGAGTGTCACGTTACCTTGTATCGCGCCCGCCACGCGACGGGTAACGCCGAGTGTCAGATTGGCCTGGGTATCGGTGTTCTTCTGCCCAACCGCTACAACGCCGCAGGAGGTGATCGTCCCACTGATCAGATCGTGCAGGCGCTCGGTGGTCGTGTAGGCGTTTGCTGTGACGGACGTCTGAGCTGTCGTCCCAAGCAACTGATAGGCTCGCTGATAGTTCTGGCTACGCAGGGCTGCGCAATAGCCGTCTATAGCGTCAAGCGCGCCAAAGTTCACGCCAAGCAGCGATGTAGCGAGAGCGTCAATCTGCCAGCCATCATGATAGGCCACTGTGAGATCGCCCGGAAAGTTGCGCCTAGCGCCATGCGCCTGACGGGTGATGCGTGCGCTGAACTGGGAGCTGCCCAGGGGAACCGCTGTAAACGCCAGCGGAACGGCGCTCTGACAGACGGTCGCCGTCCCCTCCGCAAGGTCGAGCGTGGTCATATCCTGCGTAAATTGCTGCTGGCTGTAGAGCGATTGAAAACGCTGATCGGTCAGGGCATAGGCGTCGCTATAGTGTTGGGCCGTCAGATCGGCGCAGAAGGCGCGCATTGGCCCGGTTGGCAGGTAGGAGAAGGCAAGAAAGCCAGCGCCAGCCAGGAGCAACGCCAGCAGCGCAACTGAACCGGCGAATACCAACCCTGCGCGCGAGCGCCGCGTCCGCTCTGGCGGGACGGTGAGATAAGGCGCGGGCCGATCTGCGGAGGCGGACATGTGAGAAGGAGAATACGTGGGAGTATGGGGGGTAGTGACGCCTGTAGGCGCAGATGTAGGCGCCATGAAAGCAGGCACATCAGCGCCCGGCGGCAGTGGACGAAACAGTGTCGCTTCAGTTGGGGGAAGCTGTGGGTGTGGCTGTGGCTGCTCCGTTCGTATGGTTTCGGCGTCGCCGTTTCCCACTTGCGCAGGGACGGGATAACGCCCGCCATATCCGGCCTGATTCGCCCGATTGGGCGCTACGGGATCCGCTGGTTGGGTGCGGCCACGGTCTACCGGCGTGGGAATGACTGCGCGCTGCGAAATGGGCGTGGGGGGATGCGCGGGCGGAAGCGCCTCGGCGGCATCGGCGCGCGGCTCTGCATACAACCGCGTCGGCTGCGTCGGCTTGCCCGATTCCGCCTCACCTTGCCCGTCCGATCTATTCGATCCATCCGAGCCGCCAAAGGCTGTATCACGCATCACTGCTCACGCCCTCCCTCCTGGCTGAAATCTGCCGTCACCATACATGAGTACGGCTGACAGGGGCGACGTGTTACGCCTGGCGCCACTTGCCGCAGGACATCGAGCAGCCCCCACACCACGCTTATCCTTAGGTCGGGCGTGGGTTAGACACCCGCCGGAGTGCGATCAACCGCTGGGGTCGTGGTAGTTGTCGGCTGCTCGTCAGCAGACCCACCACGCGCGGCGTCGCGCAGTTCGCCGATGCGCTGGCTCAGCCACTGTGTTTGCGATGTGGTGATCTCGCGCGCCTGACGCCAGGTGTCTTCGTTGAGATTGTCGGCGATCCAGGTGCGAGCGCGCTCACGGCGCTGTGCACCGTTGTCGGGATCGAGGAAATATGCGAGGGCGGCTCCCGCCGCAAGCGCCAACAGTATCCGTTTCATGAGTCTCCTCCAGAGTTGTCTGTCGCTAGGTACAATCGCCTGATCGCAGGCGCAACATAGTCTAGCACATTGCATGCCTACCGTGCTATACAATCATGTCTACACAAACGATGTGCGCATATGAGTGGTTGCGCAGGTCGTCAGAAAAGGCTCCATGTAGATGCGATTGACATGCGATTGACATGCGATTGACATGCGATTGACATGCGATTGACGCCCGGCAGAAACACCGAGCGGGCCAGTCCATTGCTCGCGCAAGGAGGAAAGCGGCGCCAAAAGTAATAAAATCTCTAGAGCGGCTAGCGTAGATATGATACTATTGTGCTTGGCATAGCGCGCCCATACCGATCGCTTGTGTTTGGCGCTCAGACGCCACAGCGCTGCAATGACGAGGCGCCTTGCAACTTGCATTCATGCTTCATCTGGAAAGGGATTCGGCGTTTCCCATGAAAATAAAATGGTGGTATCCTGCATTGCTCGCTATTCCTGCGGCGGGCGTCATGTGGTACGAGAACACATTCACCGCGTCCGCCGGGCGCTATAACGTCTGGGTTTTTGCGCTCTCGCTGGTTGCGCTGATCCCCCTGGCGCAACTGAGTGGCGATGTCACCGAGTCGCTCTCGGAATACCTTAGCCCACTGGTCAAGGGCCTGCTGGACGCCTCGCTGAGTAACGTGCCTGAACTGGCAATTGGTGTCTTGCTCTTCGTGCAGGGCATCCTGAACCCTATCTATCAAACCGATAACTTCCTGGTGGTGCGGGGATTGCTGATTGGCTCCGTCATCAATAATGTCTTGTTCACGCTGGGGATCGCCACGTTCATCGGCGCCTATCGCCACGGGCGCCTGCGTTTCGACAAAGAGCAGGCGGCAGGGTACGCCTCGATGCTGGCGCTGGCGGTGGTAGGGTTGGCGCTTCCCACGCTGGCTACCTCGTTCTCACGGCTCACCGGCGGCGCCTTACGTTCCGCCGAGACGAATGTCAGCCTGGTCGTCGGCGGTATTCTGATCGTCAGCTACATCGCCTATGTCGGCTCGAGCATCTTCAAGTGGGGCGAGAAACCAGCTCCCGCCGCCGGGGCAGGGGAAGGTGAAGCCACCGTAGGGAGAGCCTCGGCAGAGCATCTTACAGAACATCATGCTGCGGAACATGCGAAACATGGCGAACATGGCGAACATAGCGAACATGGTGAGGGCCACGAAGGTCATGAGGGCCACAAGCGGCATGAAGAAGAGATCATGACCGCCGCACGCGAAGAGCGCATGGAGCGAGAAAGAGAACTGGAAGCGAAAAGGCTGGCGGAAGAGAAGGCAGAACAGGAACGCCTGGAACGCCGGAAACGCAGCGGCGGCCTGTTTGTGTTGGCGACGCTTGGCTTCACCATTGTCACCCTGATCACGGTGGGGATGTGCTATACGCTGACGACCGTGACCGAGCCGGTGATCCAGGAGACGGCGCTCACACCGCTCTCGGTTGGATTGATCATCTTCCCCATCATCTGCAACTTTGGCGAAATCCTCGAGGCCATCCAACTGAGTTGGAAGCGTGATATGGAAGGCGCGATGGAGATCGCGGCGGGGTCAAGCGTGCAGGTGCCGCTGTTCGTCGCCCCGCTGCTTGTCTTCATCGCCTACTTCCTTTCGCTTGGTGGGCTGACTGCGCCAATGACGTTGATCTTTCCTGCGCTGGAACTGATCGTGGTGGGACTGGTCACGTTCGTCTATGCGCTGGTCAATCTCGATGGCGAGACCTCCTGGCTGGAGGGCGCGCAACTGCTGGCGTTTTACGCGATGATCACCGTGACGGCCTTTGCGCTGCCCGGCGCGTAAGCGCCAGATTGCTCTTCGCGGCAAAAGAAAGGCATGAACCTGCGAGAATTGGTTCGACAGAGGTTCATGCCTGGCGTCGGTCAATACGCTGGTGTTTAACGCTTAATGGCTTAAATGCTTAATGCGCGCCTGCGGGCGCCCGGCGCGTGCGTGTGGATGTCGTCTTTGGGCGGCCCGTCACAGTTGGCTCAGTAGCATCGGGCGCCGCTGTGGCTTCCGTGGCTGGCGCTGGTGTGGCGCTGGCCTCAGGTTGTTCAGCGTTTTCTGTGGCCTCAGCGTTAGCCTCTGGCGCTTCTAAGGCAGGCGCCGTCTCTACATCGGCGACGGGCGGCGCTGGCGTCTCGGCGCTCTCAGCGACCTCAGCCACAGGCGCAGCAGAAGCGCCGCCAGCAGGTTCCGCAACTTCTAAAGGCGCTGCCTGCGCTGCGGCAGGCGCATTCTTGCCATCCTGGCCGCCGTGCTTCTTCCGCTCGCGAGCCTCAGGCGCCTCTTTCCTAGCAGGTTCCCAGCCGGGAGCGCGCGTCATGATCATGGACATCATCTTGCCTTCCATGATCGGAGGGCGTTCCAGCACGGCGACGGCCTTCATCGCGGCGATCACCCGTTCGAGCAACTGTCGCCCAAGCTCTGGGTGCGCCATTTCTCGGCCACGGAAGATCACGCCAACCTTAACCTTGTCGCCCTCGCCCAGGAACTCTTCGATCTTGCGCACCTTCACGCCAAGATCGTGTTCGTCTGTGCGCGGACGCATGCGGATTTCCTTGAGTTCGGTGGTTTTTTGGTGCTTGCGGGCCTCATTCTCCTTCTTGGCCTGCTCATACTTGAACCGCCCATAGTCCATCAGTTTGCAGACAGGCGGATTCGCCATCGGCGACACCTCGACGAGATCGAGGTTACGCTCGCGCGCAAGGTTGAGCGCCTGCCCCGAAGACATCACACCGATCATCTGCCCGTCTTCGTCAATCAGCCGTACCTCGCGCGCCCGGATGCGCTCATTTACTCGTGTTTCGCGGGAGCGGTTGTCGCGGGGGTCTCCCCGAAAGTCTCTGTTGATACAATAGCCTCCATTGTTTTGGATGGTATTTGGCCCGGTGGCGCAGCGCCAGCCGTCCGGTTGAGCGGCGCCACCCTGGTCAACAACGCTGGCCTGATCGCTTCTCGCTTCCTGATAAGATCTCATACAGGGCGAATTGCGCCAGGCTTCAGTATGTATACGTTTGATATGCGGTAGTGTAGCACATCGCGCGCCAATCCGGCAAGGGCGAGCGTCCCTTGATTTGCTCTCAAGCGCGCCCATCGGCGATAATTGAGAGTGAGCGAGAAGATGTACCTTTACGCCATACGCCAATAGAGGCTCATTCAGAGACAGAGCAGCGGGGGCATGAGCAGCATGAGCGCGACGACCGAAACGACTGAAACGACCGAAACGACCGAAACATTACAAACCATTTTCACCGCGCAGCCCCAAGGCGCTACATCGAGTGAATCGAACGAGGGCCAACCGCGCGCAATGGTAGCCATCCTCGATTACGGTTCACAATATAGCCGCCTGATCGCCCGCCGTGTACGTGAGTGTCATGTCTACTGTGAACTGTTACCAGCCACCACCACACTGGATGACCTGCGGCGCTTGGGCGCGCGTGGTGTCATCCTCTCCGGTGGGCCGGATAGCGTCTATGATGAAGGCGCACGTAAGGTAGATCAGGCGATTCTCGAAAGCGACCTGCCTGTGCTTGGTATCTGCTATGGGATGCAATTGCTGGCCCATCAGATGGGCGGGCGCGTTGAACCGCACACCGGACGGCGCGAGTACGGCCCCGCCGACATCTACCTGACGCCCTCCACAGGCGAGGCTCACACATCGGATGACACAGGTGCGCCCGATGCGCTCTTCGCGGGGGTCGCGCCTGCCAGCGGCGCAGGCATCCCTGTGTGGATGAGCCACGGCGATAGCGTCGGCGAACTGCCGCCCGGCTTTGAGGTGGTGGCGCGCTCAGGCTCAGGCGCGCTGGCCGCCATGAGCGATACACATGGCCATATCGGCATCCAGTTTCACCCAGAGGTCAACCACACACCTCAGGGATCGCAGATGCTCGAAAACTTCCTCTATCGCGTCTGTGGTCTCAGCCCAAGCTGGACAACCGGCGCATTCATCGAAGAGGCAGTGGCGCGCATTCAGGCGCAGGTGGGCAACGGGCGCGTCATCTGCGGTCTTTCCGGCGGCGTAGATTCGGCAGTCGCGGCGCTGCTCGTTCACAAGGCGATTGGCAACCGGCTGACCTGTGTGTTTGTGGATACCGGCTGTATGCGCGCAGGCGAGCCAGAACAGGTCGCCGAGACATTTCGCTCGCATCTGCATATTCCGCTGGTCACGGTGGACGCTAGTGAACGCTTTCTGGCGCGGCTGGCGGGCGTGACCGATCCTGAGAGGAAGCGGCGCATCATCGGGGAAGAGTTTGTGCGCGTCTTCGAGGCCGAGGCGACCAGGCTCAACGCCGATGGAGAGATTGGCTTCCTGGCGCAGGGCACGCTCTATCCCGATGTGATCGAGAGCGCCAGCGCACACGACGCCAACGCTGCGCAGAAGATCAAGACGCATCACAATGTGGGCGGACTGCCTGAGCAGATGGGGTTCGCGGTGGTCGAGCCGCTGCGCTACCTCTTCAAGGACGAGGTGCGTCAGGTAGGTAGCGAGCTTGGCCTGCCCGAAGACTGGGTCTGGCGTCATCCCTTCCCAGGCCCTGGGCTGGCGATCCGCGTGGTGGGCGAGGTCACGCGTGAGCGGCTCGATACACTGCGGCATGCCGACAGCATTGTGATCGAGGAGCTGCGCAACGCCGGACTCTATCGGCAGATCGGCCAGGCGTTCGCCGTGCTGACGCCCGTGCGCAGCGTCGGTGTGATGGGTGACGGGCGTACCTACGCCCACATGGTGGCCATCCGCGCCGTCACCACAGGCGACTTTATGACAGCGGATTGGGCGCGCCTACCCTACGAGGTGTTGGGGCGCATGGCGAATCGCATCGTCAACGAGGTAGCGGGCGTCAATCGTGTGGTGTATGACATCACCAGCAAGCCGCCTGCTACGATAGAGTGGGAGTGAGTCATGGCAGCAACACAGCGCATCGAGCGCATCATCCTGATCGGGCCGACAGGCGCGGGCAAAACGACCGTCGCGCCGCTGGTTGCTGCGCTCTTGGGCTGGCGCTGGCTTGATATTGACGCCGAGGTGGCGCGCGAAGCAGGCATGGACATCCCGGCGATCTTCGCGGCGGAAGGTGAACAGGGCTTTCGCAGGCGCGAGCGTGAGGCGCTGGCCGAGGCAATGGCCCATCCTCACGTTATCGTCGCGACGGGCGCCGGTATCGGCGAGCATGAAGCCGCACGTGCGCTGATCTGGCCACCGGATCGCGCGAACTGGGTGGTGGCGCTGAACGTCGCGCCCGCCATCGTCTGGCAGCGCCTCACCGCAGAAGCGCAGGCGCGTCAGCAAACACCAGGGGAAGCGCGTCCTATGCTGGCGGGCGACGATCCACTCGGACGGCTCACCACGCTCTATGCGCGGCGGCAGGCATGGTATACGCTTGCCGATGAAACCATCGTCGCCGACGACTTTACGCCTGATACGCTGGCGAGGCGCATCGTCGCGGGAGTGGTGACACGTGGCCTGCTGCCCGGAACCAGCAAGGGCGGCAAGCCACTCGTCTCAATGACACGCCGTGTGCTGCTTGCATCCGCAGACACACCAGAAGCAGCCCAGGCGCCCTCATCTCTCTCATATGAGGCAGTGGTCGCATGGGGCGCGCTGGCTACGCTGGGCGAACGGCTGACCGCGTTGGGCCTACCAGAGCGATTGCATGTGGTGGCCGACGCCAACGTTGCGGCGCTCTATGAGCCTGGGGTGATGGCTGAGCTGATGGACGCCGGATTCAAGCCGCTGATCCATCGCTTCGCGGCGGGCGAGACGAGCAAATCGCGCGAGCAGCTCAACGCCATTCACGATTGGCTGGTGGAACGCCATGCCGAACGAGGAGAGGCGTTGGTGGCTCTTGGTGGCGGCGTCACAGGCGATCTCGCGGGCTTCGCAGCGGCGACCTATCTGCGGGGGCTGCCGCTGATCCACATTCCTACCTCGCTGCTAGCCCAGGTGGACGCCTCGATTGGCGGCAAAGTGGCGATTGACCATCCCCAGGGCAAAAACCTGATCGGGGCGTTCTATCAACCACGTCTGGTAGTAGCCGATCCTGCTACCCTGCTGACGCTTCCCAGTCGTTATTATATCG
The DNA here is from genome assembly GCA_021324535.1 of Pseudomonadota bacterium. Lineage (GTDB taxonomy): Bacteria > Chloroflexota > Ktedonobacteria > Ktedonobacterales > JADMIN01 > JAJPIU01. The sequence continues at coordinate 6,170 of JAJPIU010000023.1, read as the reverse complement.
AGGGGTGGGCCGAGGTGATCAAGCATGGGGTGGCGCTCAACGCCACCTATTTCGAGTCGCTCGAACGCGACGCCGAAGCGTTGCTGGCGCGCCAGCCCGCCCCAATGACGGAGGCCATCGCGCGCTCGGTCGCGTTGAAAGTTGCGGTGGTTGAAGGTGACGAGCGCGAGCGAGAGGGCGGACGCCGCGCCTTGCTCAACTACGGGCATACGCTTGGTCACGCCATCGAGACGATCACCGGCTATGGGCAATGGCTGCACGGCGAGGCCGTTTCGGTCGGCATGGTCTTTGCTAGTAGGCTGGGCAGGCATATTGGCGTCACGCCAGCCGAAGTATGCGATAGGCAGGAGGCGCTGCTGAAGCGATTTGGCTTACCCATGCGGATTGATGGTCTCTCCGCTCATGAACTGGTGCGCGTGATGCTGCTCGATAAGAAGGCGCGCGGCGGGCGTCTCCGGTGGATATTGCCGACGGCGCTTGGACAGGCGACCCTTTTCTCAGACGTGAGTGAGGCCGATGTGCGCGCGACGCTGGCCGAGCTTGGCGCGGTGGAGTAACCAGGGGTAACACAACACATGGATACTTCGACTTCGACTTCGACAAGCGCACAAATGAGGCGTCTGCGCATCCTGGTCATACACGGCCCCAACCTGAATACGCTGGGCAAACGTGAGCCAGCCATCTATGGCGACGTAACACTTGATGAGATCAACTCGCGCCTGCAAGGGTGGGCCGAGGCGCTCGACTGTGAACTCATGACATTCCAATCGAACCACGAGGGATCGCTGATTGACTTCGCGCAGACCGAGGCGCCGACCGCCGATGGGATCGTGATCAATCCCGCCGGACTGACCACAACGAGCGTCAGCCTGCGCGATACGCTCAGCGCGACGGGGCTGCCCATCGTCGAGGTACATCTCTCGAATATTTATGCGCGCGAGGCGTTTCGACATCCCTCGCTGATTGCGCCGATCTGCCGGGGGCAGGTATGTGGCCTGGGCTGGCGAGGCTATCTCGCCGCCCTCGATGCGCTGGCGGCGCTGCTGCGCGAGGGATAAACTCACAACTTTTGGAGAAGTGTTGCGTAGGCGACAGAGGGGGAAGACGCATGATCAAATACGCTGATCTCGGCTTGAATGATCGCGTGCGCCTGCGCAAACCGCATCCCTGCGGTTCAACGGATTGGCGCGTGGTGCGGCTGGGCGCCGACATTGGGCTAAAATGCGAAGGATGCGGGCGACGTGTGCTATTGCCACGTAGCGAGGCAGAGAAGCGCATCAAACAGGTAGTGAGCCGTGGCGTTGATGAGCCGCCGGTAGACCCGGAAGCAGACGCGCCGTTGGCCGTTTCGGCCTCAGGGGATGGAGCAACGCATGGCAAGCGTTCGTAAGGTGGACGAGCCACAAGAAGAGACCCCCCACGAGGCAAACGCAAACGGGACAGCGCAGCCCCAGCCTGAGCCTGATGCGGGTGCCAATGGCGTCACGCAAAAGAATGGCGCGGCCAAGCTGGATGAGCAGGCCCAGACGCCGCAGGTCATCCAGCCACCCATTCCGCTTGCCCCACAGATCGGCGACGATCCTCGGGGTGTCCCGCTGATTCCTACGCCGATTACGCCGCAGCAACCCGCCGCGCGCAAGAAGCGTCGAGGGTACCGCGCGCTGTTTCGCAATCCGCTCTTTTTGCGCCTGTGGATCGCTCAGATGATATCGCAGACCATTATGAACGCGGCCAACTATGGGTTAATCGTGTTGGTGGCGGTTGTCAGCCAGTCCACCACGGCCACCAGCGGCGCATTTGTGGCGTTCAGCCTGCCTGCCGCGCTGATGGGCGCTCCGGCGGGCGTGCTGGTGGATCGCTTAGACCGGCGGATGGTGCTCTGGGTAAGTAACGCCCTGCGCGCCATCGGCGCTCTCATCTTTGTGTTCTCGCTGCTCATCGATCCTGCGGCTTTGTGGCCTGTCTATACGCTGACCTTCTTTATCGCACTGGTGGGACAGTTCTTTGGCCCGGCGGAAGGCGCGGCGATTCCGAGGCTGGTGGGCAAATCCGAGCTGATGAACGCGCTGGCGCTCTTCAACATTACGTTTACGCTGGCGCAGGTGGCGGGATTGATCCTGCTGGGGCCGCTGGTGCTCTTGCTGGCTCCGACCATCCATCTCGGCAAGATCACGATTTTGCCCGTCGCGATCCTGTTCATTCTCATCGCGGTACTGTACGTCGGCTGCGCGCTCTTGATCCTCTCGATCCCGAAGGAGCGCCTGGACGCGCCAGCCCTGGCAAGTGTTTCGGATGGGCAGACCATCATCCAACGCAAGCAACATCCGCTCCGGCTGCGCGTCATTTGGTCGGGCATTGCGGAGATGGCGCGCTTCATCTGGAACGACGCCATTCTACATATCTCCGTCTGGCAACTGACACTGGCAGGACTGATTCTCTCGATTGTGGCTTTGCTGGCGCCGCGCTTCGTCCAGGAGTTTTTCCATGCGCCACCTGCGCTTGCCGCGCTAGTCTTCCTTCCCGCAGGGCTTGGCGTGCTGCTGGGCGCAGCGATGACACCCTACATCGCGCGCCGCCTGCGCTATACCCGCACGATCACTATTGGTGTCATCACCCTCTCGGTCAGCGCAGGATTCATGACATTTATTCGCTGGTTGGCTCCGCTGCTCGATCCGCGCGGCTGGTGGCATGATGCGCCCTATCTTGCCGTCGTCATGGGACTGACCTTCCTGATCGGCGTCGCGCTCGATTTCATCAACGTGCCCGCGCAGACACGCATGCAGGAACACGCGCCCGACGAGATTAAGGGGCGGGTGCTCTCGGCGCAGACGATGTTGCTCAATCTGGTGACGGTTGTGCTGGCTCCCGCGTTTGGCGTCGCTGCTGATAGATTTGGCCTGAGCGGCGCTTTCAACATCCTGGCCAGTTCGGTACTGATACTTGGCTTGCTGAGCGTCTATCTCAGCGTCCGCGCCTCGCGGGCGCGCGCCGCCAAAACGCAACAGGTCAATCAGCCGTAATATCTGTAGGGCTAACCTAAGGGCTAACCTACCAGCACGATCAGCGAAAAGGCGACATCCATGCCGTCCGAGACCGACCAGCCCACACCTGCACACCGACCGACGCTTCGCCTGCGCCGGGAGCCGCAGCGCATCCTGGTGACGGCGCTCTGCCCGATAGGCGATACGCTCTTCCTGACGCCCGCGCTCGTGCAGTTGCGCCGTCGCTTCCCCAACGCGCACATCACGGCGCTGACCTTCCCCAGCAACGCGGGCATCCTTGCCGACGCGGACGATCTGATAGACGAGCGGCTGCTTGCGCCTGAACGCGGGCCAGAGCATGTGGCGTGGCGCTATCTGTGGGCGGTCTGGCGGCTGGCCCACACACGCTATGACCTGATCGTGAATTTTTCCTTCGCGGGATCGCTGACGACGGCGCTGGCCGGGTTGCGCGCGCCGCGCCTGGGGCTGCGCTATCCGCCGCTCTTCGCATTGATCGGCAATCACTCGAAGGAGTATCGCGAACGCCACGCGGTTGACCACTACTTCAAGGCTATCGAAGCCCTCGTTCCCATCCCAACGAACCCCGACGAGCGTGTGCCTTTGTTTCGGCTCACGCAAGAGGATCGCGAGAAGGCGCGCAAGCTGCTACGGGAACGCGGGATTACGCCGGGCGCGCCGCTGGTGACGCTGCATGTGGGAGGCGACGGCTTCAACGGACGCAAACGCTGGGCGCCGAAACGCTTCGCCGAGGTAGCCAGCCGCCTGATCGAGCGCTACAACGCACAGATACTGCTGATCGGCGGCGCGGTAGACATCCCAGAGGTGGAGGCCACCATCGCCGCGCTGCCTGAGGAGCAACGAGCGCATGCACATGGGCTGGCAGGCGAAACCTCGCTCAAAGGGACGGGCGCGCTGATCGAGATGTCAGCCCTCTTCATCGGCAACGATTCCAGCCCGATGCACATCGCCGCCGCCGTGGGTACACCTGCTGTGGGCATCTTTGGCCCCTCCGACTGGCAGGAGTTTTCGCCGGTGGGAGGCAACGGCTATCGCAGCGCGGTCATCCACTCTGACTTGCTATGCAGCCCCTGCTTCCGCTTCGTGGGCAACGATCCGCTCTGGAAGCAAAACTTCTGCTACTCCTACGCCTGCCTGAAGGCGATCTCGTCGCAGCGCGTGCTCGATGCGGCGACGGAACTGCTGCGTGAGCGTGCGGGGGCGCCAGGGTGATTTGATCTGGCGCCAAAGCGCTTGCTGTGAAGAGCATCATGGTATTCTTAAGTTAGATAGGAGGCGCTTTGGATGCTTTCGCGAAGAGCAAAGGTTATCATAGCAAACGTGATAGCGTTTTTGCCGCTTCTTCCATGCTCGTAGGAGCAATGAGTATTCTGGTTTTGCGCAGCCTGCTTTTGCCAATTGGCCCCTTTGGGGTTGGAATAGCTCTTGCCATCGGCTGGCCACTACGTCATCGCTAAAGTCCACTAGCGTATTGCCAAGGGTAAGAGAAGTCATAATCAGCGAAGCGTTCGACACGAATGGCAATGAGACGGCGACCCAACTGTTCGCGCCCTACGGCACGGTGCGCTACGCGGCGGGAACCATGCCGACGGCGAAAGGGTTCACGGGCCAGCGGGCGGATGTGACGACGGGGCTTGACTACTATGGCGCGCGGTACTATATCCGAGTCCCGAATCATAGCTTGCCCCCAAGCGCCCCCAATTTTGCCCCCAACGCGGACGATGAGCCACGACATCTGGCGACACACGGCAGACACACAACCTGGGAAAATTGCGCTCCCACGGCACGTCATGACATTCGCCGGACACCGACACACGCCGCTGATTGGGACTCCAAAACCACCGGTTGCGGGTTCAAGTCCTGTCCCACCTGCCCTCACAACTCCTTATTGGTGGGATAGATTGGGTCTGGGCCTTGTCGCTCACTATCTTCATCGCTCAGGGTATTGATGGCGCCGCGCTGCTGGCGTTTGGCGCGCTGGTGTTCTGGCGCGGATGGTTGTGGTCGCAGCGCATCGGGATGTCGCCGCGTCAGAATCTCGCTGCTACTTGGCGCGGTCACGTTCACCACGCTACTGCTGAATCTGACGGAGGCGCCGATGGGCGAGGTGTTCGCTACTATCCCATTCTATGCGCTGCTCATTGAGCTTACTATTCTCTGGCGTCGTCGGGCAGCCACAGAGATACCACAGGCAGCCTTGTGAAACGCATTACCTCTCAAGCATTACAAGCCTGGAGTATTGTGTCTCTCACTATAGAGGAGACGCCCCTGATCAAGAGGCAGGAATATGCCTGTCCGAATGTGCAGGCTGTTTCTTGCGCCTTACAGCCGCCGTTCCAGCACAATGAACTTTGCCTCGGTTGATGGCGCCGAGACAAGCGGCGCAAAGCCCATATGCTGGAGGAAGGCCAACCCCCTGCGTATTGCTCGTTCGCACGCCCGCACGTACCACGCGCCAGCCTAGCTCCTGGCGGAAATATTGCTCTAGCTGCCGATACGCCTCGGCGTCATTTGGGCGATCTGCCAATCGCGTTGCAGCATGGCCAGATCGTAGTAGCCCGCCTCGCCGCGACTCCCCTCGTTCTGCTCCAGCTGTTGGGGATGTGAAAGATAGACAGGCAGGAGATCGGGCAGACCCACAGCTTACCCACAGCTTAGCATATTTGCGCGGCGGCGATACCAGAGCATATTTATCGCAAATGTCATCAGCCCTACCACCGCAGGGAAAGCAATGAGCAGGAGCAGCGCCCCACCGAGGGAGCACACTAGCTCCCAGTTTGGCCGTGACAGGTGTCGACCAAGGTGGCCTTGCTCGATCTCGAACGAAGGATCCGCCACCTCAAAAGCCGATGGGTTTGTTGGGTTGGGAAGCGCCATGATCTCCTCCTGGCGAAGCGAACGCTTTTGCCAATCAGTATAGCATAGTAATATGGCGGCTCTCCCCTGGCTCGTCGGCTATGCCGGATATTTGCTGATGAACTGATCGAGATCGGAGCTTTTGATCGGCTGTTTGAGCGGGTAGTCGCCACTGTTTGCCGGATGCGTGGCGTCGCTGATATACACCCGGCTGCTTTCGGGCGCGCCGCGTACATAAAGCGACCACACAACAGTCGTATTGTCATACGCGACAAGCCTGTACGCCGATGTGGT
>JAJPIU010000003.1 GCA_021324535.1 Pseudomonadota bacterium | reverse complement strand
TTTCTTGGCTTTCTTATGCCCCCTGGATGGATGCGAGGCGCGTAAGTCGCCAAGGAAGCAACGGGAGCCGACACAGGCGACACAAGCAACAGGCCCAACCAACGAGATCGCAGGTTGCTCTTGCGATCCGCAGTGGGATGTGGTACAGTAGTTGGCGTAGGCGCGTGAGTGGCGAACACAGCAAACGCGCCATGGGCCTCTAGCTCAATTGGCAGAGCAGCTGACTCTTAATCAGCGGGTTGTGGGTTCGAGTCCCACGGGGCTCACCTTGCTTCACTCCTTTTCAGCCCTTGTCGCAGTCGTTATGCGGGTTTCCGGCAGGCGAGCGGCATGGGCATTTTGTCTGTTTTGCAGAGCTTCTGTCCGCCGAAAACCCCTTTTAGAGCAGCTGACTCACTCAATTTTCTGCGCACTTTTCCACCCGTTGACTCGGCGTGTCAACAGGTCTAAAGGCTTGGCGGAGTGGGTGTCTCACAGCAGCTTACTGAGAGGGAGCGGCATCCTATGCCACGCGGTATCCGACGCCCCGCCACCACGCAGGGGCAAACACAACAGACACAGACCACCACAGTAGCACAAGCGACCGGCATGACCGTTGAGGAGGCGATGGCGACCTTCCAGGCAGGCCAAGACATCGAAGGCTTCACTCCTAAGACCCAACTGGCCTACAAGAAGGTGCTCATTTTGCTTGCCCGCTACCTACGGGATCGGCACCAGACTGAGGAGATCGCCGCCGTCACCTCAGATCACCTCAAACAATGGCTGGTGGACTTGCGCCACGAGCCAGGCCGCTACGGCCCCCGGTCGAGCCGTACCATTCAGACCTATTGCCGCCACATGCGCCCGTTCTTTCGCTGGCTGCATGAGCATGGCTATCTGACCACTAATCCAGCGGCAGGCATCAAACTCCCCAAAGCCAAGAAGACGCTGATTCGCATCTTCGAGGATGATGAGATCACGCGCTTGCAGCAGGCTTGTGAGCCCCCTCAGGGTCGCCAGGCAACCTATGTGCAAAAGGGCTTGGCGGTGCGCAATCGGGCGATCCTCGATCTGATGCTCGATACCGGAATCCGGCGGTCAGAGTTATGCGCTGTACGGCTACGCGATCTCGATCTGAAACATGAAACGCTCTACATCCAGGGCAAGGGACAGAAGGAGCGGCGCGTCTCGTTGAGTCCTCATGTCAGGCATCTGATCAGTACCTACCTTCACAAGTGGCGGGTGGAGGCAGAGCGCCAGGACGAGCCGCTCTTTCTGGCGGATGATGGCCGCCCGCTGACCGAATGGGGGATCGCGATGCTCTTTCGCAACTTGAAGAAACGCGCGCCTGGCATAGACAAGCGGGTGAGCGCCCACACTTGTCGGCACTGGTTCGCCGTCAACTTCCTCCGCAGTGGCGGCAGCGTCTTCCAATTGCAGGAGCTTCTCGGCCACGAAGACCTGGCAACGGTTCGCATCTATGTGGCGATGAGCCAGGAGGACGCTTTGCAGCAGCACCGGCGCTTCTCGCCATTGGAGCATCGCATGAGCGTGACCGAGAAGGGGCACCGCAGCGGCTTCAGAACGCCGCCAAAGAAGCGGTAACTCTAGACAGTAACCAGGGAGGAGCAAAACTTGCCCTTCCCTGGTTATCCGACGCTTTGCCTTAATACAGGAGTTTGCTACGAACACTCACGCAAGACGCTGGGATTAAACTACTTGCATATTGAGTTTTCCTCTGCTATACTGGCTCTATATTTTTGTTGTATGCAACCACGCCAAGAAACACCACATCTGGCATCTGTCTTACAGTGAAAGCAGGCTTCTCATGCGCCAACTGATGACCTGGCTCGGAAGCAATCGTCCCGTTTCGTTCATGGATGCTCTTTTGAGGAGAGATGTCTCTGTCATCTTTCACAAACGCTCTACGCTTGTTACCCTGATCAGCATTTTGACACTGCTTGCGCTGCTTCTTGCGCTCATTATTGGGGTCGTTGGCCCTGGGGCGCTTGCTGCCTTTGCCCAACGCACATCAAAAGGGCCACATTTCTCGCCTACCCATATCCATCCCCGAACGTCTGCGACGCCCGGATCACTGATCTGGTCATTACCAATCGCGGGCCAGCCTTATTATCAGGGTTCGATAGCCGAGAATGGAGCAGTCTACACAGCCTCCACTCCCGACTTCTATGCCCTGAACCCGACAACCGGAGCAATGTTCTGGCGTTACCAACCAAGCCAATCAGGATATCCTCTTGGTGCTTTTACCTATAGTGCTGGCAAAATTGCCCTAGGTGAAGATGGAGATAATTCTACATCGGTTTTGAGCGCCCAAACCGGCACTGTGCTGTGGCAACACGAGGAAGGAGATAATCTTGCAACGGAGGCTTCGAATGGAGTTCTTTATCTCAAGGATTACTCAGGCCGCTTAACCGCTGTCAACTTAACGACAGGAACACTGATATGGTATACGAACACTTGTGGTACAGGTATTGCTGCTGGTCTAAGGATTATTGTGGCGAACGGACTTGTCTACACATTTAGCGATAACTCTTCAACTGCAAACACTGTTTGTGCGACGAATGCCACGAATGGTCAGTCTGTTTGGAGCAATAGCTGTGGAACGGGAGACTCACAATTTTATGGCGGAATAGACCTCTCTAATGGCACAGTGTTCTTGAGTTCAGGAAACACTCTCTGCGCATTTAATGCGGTTTCTGGGAGTGAGATGTGGAGCTACTCTCTTCCTTCCTCATTTGACGGTATCAGCCCACCTACTGCTCAGCAAGGTACCATCTATTTCGGCACTGCTTTTGGCTATGTATATGCTTTAAACGCTTCATCAGGAACAGTTCTCTGGAACAGACAATTACAAAACTCGGAGCCGTATGGCTTTGGGGTTGAGTTTGCGCCAACTGTATCAAATGGAGTCGTGTACGGTGGGATAGATTATGTGCCTCCCAATTCAGGGAATCACACATATCAGGTTTTCGCACTGACAGCAACCGCTGGCACAGTCTTATGGTCATACACCGTTGTTGGCTCTGTACTGACCCCTGCAGTAGCCAATGGGACTGTATATGCCTCGACGGAGGGAGGTACCTTATATGCGCTGGCCGCTTCCTCTCCACAACAACCGCCAGCCCAGGGGCCAACCGGCCCTGAGCGGCTGGGGGATACCAACCCCAGCGAGTTGGGCTACTGCCGTACCTGCGCAGGTGATCCCATCGATACCGCATCAGGCGACTTCACCCATACCTTCGCCGATCTCTCCATCGCCGGACGCGGCATTCCATTGGCTTTCACCCGTACCTACAACGCCCAGGCCGCCACAACCAAAGGTGTCCTGGGATATGGCTGGACGGACTCCTACGCCTGGTCGCTGTCCACGGATGGTTCAGGCAACGTCACCATCGCCCAGGAGAACGGCAGTACCGTCACCTTTAGCCCACCTAGCGGCTCAGGAGGCGCGTATACACCCCCCTCGCGGGTGCTGGCGACGCTCGACAAGCACAGTGATGGCAGCTACACCTTCACCCGCGCCAACCAGACATCATACACCTTCAACGCCAGTGGCCAACTGACCCAGGAGCAGGATCGCAATGGCTATATCACCAGGTTGAGCTACAACAGCAGCGGGCAACTGACCACTGTGACCGACCCTGCCGGACGCACGCTTACCTTTGCCTACAACAGCGCGGGCCAGTTGACCAGCGTCACCGACCCGCTCGCTCGAAAAGCCAGCTTCGCCTACGACGGTAGCGGCAATCTGGCCTCGGCGACCGATGTCAACGGCGGCAAGACGACATTCACCTACGACGCCAACCACTTGCTCCTGACCATGACCGATCCCCGTG
>JAJPIU010000125.1 GCA_021324535.1 Pseudomonadota bacterium | reverse complement strand
TCAACCGGCGTTTCTTTTGGCGCTCCCTGCCGTCTGTGTCTGGGGGCGTCGTACTCGCACAGGGATGGCGATTCGCTGGCTGGCGCCGTTACGCTGGTTGCTTGTCGGGTTGAGCGCGATTGTTGGCTACATCGTCTTTGAGCTGCTAGTCGTCCTCATCACCGACGTGTTCATCACATTCCCGTTGACCGAATTTGGAACAAACTCTCCCCAGCCGCTTCAGATTTTCTGGGGACAACTCACTTCCATAACGCCACTGGTTGTCATTGGGTGTGTGGCGGCGTTAGTGGGTGGCGCGCTGAGCCTGCTGATTCGGCGTCGCGGCAGACCAGAAGCCGCAACAGGCGCCCCGCCAGCGGACACGCAACCGCAGCGTGGCAGGCTTGTGTGGCTGGTTGGCGCGCTGGGTCTGCTGATTGCGCTTGGAGCGATTGGCGTGGGGTATCTCGCTCTCACCGTGACGTCTCTCTCCTTTGTGGCGCAAATTCTTTTGCCACTGCTTCTTCCTCTGCTCATCATGCTGGTAACGCTGTTCTTCGCCTTCCGCCTGCTTGGCGTGGGCAGGAGTCTTGCCAGCGTCGGACTGATGGTATGTTCCCTTGCGCCACTTCCCTTGGTTTTTATTACTCTCACCCCAACTCCTGGCTCCTCCGATCAAATTGCGTTGTTCGATCCAGCCCTCGCCACGTCCTTGTTTGGAGTTGCCCTGGGATTGGGTGTTGTCTTTGGCCGCAACGGTGTCCGCTGGCGTTGGCGCAGCGCCGGAGTAGGCGCGCTGCTTGGTGGGGGGTTTCTCCTTCCCACTGTGGCGCTAGCCATGCTGCTCCATTTCACACCACCTGGGGCATGCTATGGCGGCGAAGGATGTGGACTGGGCATCCTCTTCGCACAGTTTGGTATTCCAGCGCTCCTTTTTGAGCAAGCGTCGGAAGCCGTGGCGCTGGCGCTGGTCGGCGCGACGCTTGGCGGCTGGCTGCGCGCTGGTCGGCGTGGGTAAACGGCGTAGCGCAGTATGCGTCTGTTCTTCTGCGCCGATCCATTAGAATCCCGCCAGCCCGATCCTGACTACGCGACCGAGGTAACCGCCGCTCAGGCGCTTGGCGCGCACTGCGATCTCATCAGCTATGAGGCGCTGGTCAACGATGGCGACGCGGAGCACGCCATCCGCCGCCTTGCGCCTCCCAATAGCGACACAGCGCCAGAGCTTGCCGTCTATCGCGGTTGGATGCTGCGTCCGCCTGATTACGCGCAATTGTATGAGGCGCTGCTGGCGCGCGGTCTGCGGATGATCAATGATCCTGCCGCTTACACCCATACCCACTATCTCCCCGAATCCTATCCGCTGATTGCCCAGGCGACGGCGCGCACGGTCTGGCTATCCTTGCCCGCCGACGTGACTCCCGAAACGCTGCCGATGGATGACATCTTTGCCACACTGGCGATCTTTGGCGACGCGCCGGTTATCGTCAAGGACTACGTGAAGTCGCGCAAGCATGAGTGGGCCGAGGCAACGTATATCCCCTCGGCAGCGGATCACGTGGCGGTCGAGCGTGTTGTGCGGCGTTTCGTAGCGTTGCAGGGGCCAGACCTCGCCGGGGGATTGGTCTTCCGCGCATTCGAGCGATACACGCCATTGGGAAGGCACAGCAAAAGCGGCATGCCGCTCACCCAGGAGTATCGCGTCTTCTGGCTGGATGGCGAACCATTGTCTGCCGTTCCCTACTGGGACGCCGACAGAGATGTGGCTGGCGACGACGCAAACGCCTACCCACTGCTTGCGCTTCCGCTTGCCAGCTTCCAGCCTATCGCACAGCGCATTCAAAGCCGCTTCTTCACCATGGATATTGCCCCACGCGCCGAGGATGGCGCCTGGCGCATCATCGAGCTTGGCGATGGACAGGTGGCCGGTCTGCCGGGCCAGATGGATGTGACGGCGTTTTACGCAACGCTGCTCGACAAGTTACAACCTTGACGTGTACGTAAATCCTTGCTTAAATCAGTAGTAGACGAAGAAAGCTACTCTCTACACTGAAGGGAATGCGTATCACCATATGGGCATTGAAAGCGCCGCACGGCCAGAGCACTCTACTCCTCCTGCGCCATCTTCGAAGATTCCGACTCCTCAGAAGCATTCAGGGCAGGTCAGATCTCGCCGCAATCGCGAGGTTGGCCCAAACTACAAATGGATCGCACTCTCGAATACGACGCTTGGCGCGCTGATGGCGACGATTGACGCGAGCATCGTGTTGATCGCGCTGCCCGCCATCTTCAACGGCATTGGCGTCAACCCACTTGCCCCTGGCGAAACCGACTACTTTCTCTGGCTGCTGCTGGGCTATATGGTGGTGACGGCGACATTGCTCGTCACTTTCGGACGCATCTCCGATATGTTTGGCCGTGTGCGGCTCTATAATCTTGGCTTCGCCGTCTTCACCGCAGGCAGCACATTGCTGGCTTTCACGCCGGGCACAGGCAATACCGGCGCGCTCGAATTGATCATCTTCCGGCTGATTCAGGGGGTGGGCGCTGGTTTCCTGTTCTCGAACAGCGCCGCCATCCTGACCGACGCCTTCCCGGAGAACCAGCGCGGCATGGCTCTTGGCGTCAACCAGATCGCGGCGATTGGCGGCTCGTTTATTGGGCTGATTCTTGGCGGCGTGCTAGCTGCCATCAACTGGCGGCTGGTCTTCCTGGTCAGTGTGCCGGTTGGCCTGTTTGGCACGGTCTGGGCATACATGAACCTGCGTGAGATTGCGACAATTCGCAAGAACCAGAAGATTGACTGGCTTGGTAACATCACTTTCGCCGCCGGACTGACCATTCTGCTGCTGGGCATCACCTATGGCATCGAGCCGTATGGCAATTCACCGATGGGCTGGGGCAACCCCTGGGTGATCGCAGCCATCGTTGGCGGCGCGATCTTGCTTGGCCTCTTCCTCTGGATCGAGACCCGGGTACCCGATCCGATGTTCCGGCTCGATCTGTTCAAGATTCGCGCCTTCGCGGCAGGCAACGCCGCTGCTTTCCTGGCTGCGCTCTCGCGTGGCGGCCTGCAATTCATGCTGATCATCTGGTTGCAGGGTATCTGGCTTCCCTTGCATGGCTACAGCTTCGAGGAGACGCCGCTGTGGGCGGGCATCTATATGACACCGCTGCTCATCGGCTTTATTCTCATGGGGCCGATCAGCGGCTTCCTCTCGGATCGCTACGGCGCGCGGCTCTTTTCCACACTGGGCATGGGATTACAGGTGATTGGCTTTCTTGGGCTGACCTTCCTGCCTGCCAACTTCAATTATGGCTGGTTTGCTGTGCTGCTCTTCGTGCTGGGCATTGGCTCAGGCATGTTAGCTTCGCCCAACACCAGTTCGATTATGAGCAGCGTACCAAGCGAGACACGCGGCGTCTCGTCGGGCATGCGCGCCACGTTCCAGAATGGCGCATCGCTGATGAGCATTGGTGTTTTCTTTAGCATCGTGACAGCCGGGTTGGCCACGTCAATCCCTGGCGCGTTCTATAGTGGGCTGACGCGCTACGGCGTGCCGTCGGCGGCGGCGAACCAGATCGCCCATTTGCCGCCCACTGCGGCGCTCTTTGGCGCCTTTCTGGGCTACAACCCCGTCAAGCAGCTTCTGCCGCCGCAGGTGGTAGCGCATCTCTCGGCGCATTCCCAGCAGATACTCTTCGGCCAGATGTTCTTCCCCACACTGATCTCCGATCCATTCATGGTCGGCTTGCATGCCGTCTTTTATATCTCGGCGGTGTTCTGCGCCATTGCAGGGGTGGCATCGCTGTTGAGGGGTAGAAGAGCCGTAAGGCAGAAGTAGGCGACTGAGGCGCTGCGAGGCGGCGGGCGAATGAAACCATGCCTAAGGGATGCGCCTTGCTCCGCCACGAAGGCTGCATTGCCCAGAATACGGACGACGCAGACTCGTTTGCGCCAGCCGAGCAGCGCCATCGCCCCTGGCGGCCCTCGAATGTCCGCCCAGCGCCCACCTTGCCTGCGCGTCCTTGCATATCTAGCCCATAATCATCCGCTTCCTTCCTGCGGCTTCCCATCTACTCATACGCGCGGTATGCTGTGTTGTATGACCTTGCCAGCCAGGCGAAAATGAAAACTGACAATACAGGAGGAGATGATGAGCGACGATCATGACGACCACACCGAAAGCACCGAACACGCTGAGCAAATGCCACCTGCGGATATGTTCGCCGATATTTTCTCTCACCAGGCCGACCTTTCGCGCTTCTATCGTGAGCAACGCTTCGACGGCTTTTATAGCTGGGAGCCGATTGACCGCTGTACGATGTGGACGCGCGCCATCATTCACGAGTGTTGCGAGCTGGATAACGAGTTGAACTGGAAGCCCTGGAAGAATCCGCGCGCCCTCGAAGAGACACGCGCTGCCCGGCTGGATGAGATGGCCGACATCCTGCATTTCGTCGTACAGTTGGCCCTTGATCAGGGCTTCAGCGCCACTGACCTCTATACGGCGTATCTACGCAAGAACGCCGAGAATCGTGAACGTCAACGCAGCGACCCCCGCTACCAGTCTGGGCGTGACTGATGCGCCATCCCTGTCGTCGCCAGACGATGTGATAGCCTATGGTACAATAGGCCATAGGAGAGCAATTGTGCGTCGCAATCACATGCGCCTTGCCAGGAGCTTGCCATGAGCTTACCTGGAGCCTCCATGGAGCGTCCTCAATGAAAGCCGAACTCTTGAATCGAATCGCTGAGACTGACGCTACCTTCACCCGTCAGGGGAGCTATTGGGTGGGACGTTGTTTGATCTGTGGCGCGCCACTCCGCTTTGATGCGCGCACTGGTGAGGGGGCCAGCGTGGAGCATATCACGGCGCGCAGCCTGGGCGGCACAAACGATCTGCTCAACCTGGGGATTACCCATGCGCGCTGCAATCACGAGAAAGGGCGCAACTGGGATCCTAAGCAGCGTCACCGCGCCAGCCGAGATCGCCAGGCGCGCTACGACGAGATTGTGGCGCGGCTCCATGCCGAGCGACTGCGGCGCTGGCGCGAACCTGTCTCCGGCGATGCGCATAAGGGGAATGCCGCTGGTGGCGCTTTGGTAAGGCGGCGTGTATGAGTGATCTGCCTGATCCCTTTCTCCATTCTGACGCCGATGACGATGATGACGAGAACCGAGCGCCTGCTGATCTTTCAGAAGCAGCGCAACTGCTCGGCGAGCCGTTGACCAATCGCGTGACGGGCGATACGGCGCTGGGCTGCCTGGGGCTGCTCTGCCTGATAGCGATGTTGCCGTTGTTGGGCCTCAGCGGTCTGGGATTGCCGTTCTGGGCGGCGGCGCTGGCCCCGTTGTTGGCGTTTAGCTTGGCTGCCGTTGGGCTGGCGTTGCTGATGCGTATGCCGTTGAACAGCATGCGGCGCTCACGCGATCCGCGTCATCCTCTGACCCGCTCCGGCGCGATTCCCATTGTGGAACGTCCGGCGACGCTGGCAAACCGCCTGAGTTTTGTGTCGGGTGTGGCGCTGATCATTGCCATACTTGCTGGCTATGTGGCGCTTGGCTTCGACCCGAATAGAATCCGGGGGATCGTGTGGGGGCCGATCATCATGGCGCTGGCGGGCGCGGCGCTTGTCGTGGACGGCGCGCTGGTCAGCCTCAGGCGCATGCCGGCGCCAGCCCTCGGATGGGCGCGGACGCCTATTTGGGGCCGTCCGCCACGCGGGGGGCCATTGCTTGCGCTGGCGGGCGCGGTAGGCTTGCTTTCCGGCGTCACGCTGGCTGCTTTTTATACAGGCGCGGCCTGGGGATTTTACGCCATTGGTGGTATCACTCTGGTGTTCTCTATCAGCATGATCGCCTACTCGTTTGCGCGTCGGCCTCCTCCTCCCCGAATGCGCACGCCGGATGATCCGCTGGGCAGACATCGGCGCGCTTCCCTGCCATACGAGCCATTCTCGCCTGACGCCCCATACGATTCTCACGACGCCGAGCGATAAACACTGCGCTCTCTCGATGTCGGAGCGCATTCGACATTTGCGTTTGATCATGTGCTAGTGCTAGTGAAGATTATTTTTGTGCCAGAGGAGATGTCCGCGTGTCAATTCAGGAAACCGAGACGTTTGCCCAGCGCGTGACGAGCGAGACGCCCCGCCTGCGGGTACGCAATAACACGGGCGCGATTCTTGTGCGCAGTGGCATCGAAGGCCAAATTACCGTCCAGGCTCTCAAGAAAGTCGCTGACAGCATTTTTGGCGCGCCACGGGAAGAAGACCTGGCGAAGATCGAACTGCTCATCACCCAGGAAGGCGATGCGGTGAACATTGCTGTCAAGCTCGATGCGGCAGAGGCGTTGTACGGAAAGTCAGCGGCAATAGATCTGCTGATCAGCGCGCCTCCCCAGACCTCCTGTGACCTGCGGCTGAACGCAGGAATGATCGAGATTTCCGGCATGACAGGCCGTGTGGCCGGACGTGTCAATGCGGGAAACATTGCGCTCAAGCACGCAATGGCGCGCGATGTGGCTGCCGAGATCAACGCGGGCAATTTTCAGTATCACGGGCCACTTGCGCCCGATGGCACGCTCGATGTGGAAGTCAACATTGGCAACGCCCAATTTTACCTGCCCGCTGATACGGCGATGAACCTCGATGCGCAGACTGTCGCCGGTCAGATCAACTTTTTTGGCTTTAGCCATCTGGCGCCACGTCCTGGCAAGCTCCAGGAGGCGCACTTCACGCACCCTGATGCGAAAGGGCGTCTGCTCGTGCGCGTGAACACCGGCAACATAGATCTCAATTCACACGACATCGAGGATGACTGACGGGCAGATCAGCGAGATGTTCTGCCCGTCCTCCGATGAATCTGACGTTGATGAGGGAATTATATCCCAGTATCAGGTGTAAAAAACGTAGGCGCTGACGTCGAACAAGACGTTGGTGTGGGTACCTGTGAGCATATCCACATGGATGGCCAGTTGTCCGTTTGTGTTAAGCGCCACCGTCACGCCATTGGCGATGATCTGGCCGCTGGCGAAGTTGATGTTGCTGGTGTTAGGCAGAGACGCGCCCGCAGGATACAGCCGCAGGTCGCCCCCGCTGGTGGGGCTAACTACCGTCACGTTGCCAAATACGCCTGCTGCGCCTGTAGGGACGCTGGTTCCATTAACTATCACCCCAGTGATCTGCACTGTGTGGTCTGAACCAGCCTGATAGGGTGAACTGTTGCGCGTATCAAGCAGGCGGATAGGGTTGGGCAGGAAGACCACATGGGTAATTCCGCCGGTGCCAGAGCCATGCACACCCGCTCCATGCTGAACAACTTCGACGGCGCCCGCCACCACTGCGGCTGCGACACTAACACCTGCGACTTTGAGCAGAGCACGACGGCGGCTTGCACGGCGCGAAGGAGGAACGCTTGCCAGCGCAACGCCAGTCGCAGGAGTTGTTGGTTCACCCTGGCGCGCATCTAGAATTGTTTGTAGGGTTTCCGGGTTGTCATGAGGGGTTTCGTTCGCCATTGTCATAGAACAACCTCACGCGATCTGCGCCGCTGTAGATGCGACGCTACATACAATAGAAACAGCCAGCCATTAACAACGCCATCGCTACGAGGCGTCTCCAAAAAGATAACTACCAGACGGACGTCTGTAGCCCGCCATGCTGGTTTCCCCAGAAATGAGGGGGAAACGAAACTTGTGGAAGCAGGAAATACGCAATACGAAGGAAGAACGACACAGCGAAAATGCGTAACGATGTGACAAGTATACTGGATAGGTGTGAGTTGTGCGGCCAATAAAGTGGTAATAGATCACACTTTTGACAAATCACAGGGTGAGCAACCTATCAAGCGTCTTCACGCCCGGCCAGCGCGCGGGCTGCGGCGCGCAGCTTGGGATACGCCCCGCAGCGACAGAGGTTGCCTGAAAGTCCACGGTCTATCTCTTCGTCGGTAGGATGAGGATTGTGCGCCAGCAAGGCTTTGAGTGCGAGCGCCTGGCCGGGTGTGCAGAAGCCACATTGCAGCGCGTCGTGCGCGATAATCGCTTCCTGTACGGGATCAAGCTCGCCATTGGGGCCGCTCAATCCCTCGATGGTCGTAATCGCATGCCCCTGGCATTCGATTGCAAGCGTCAGGCAGCTATAGACCGCCTCGCCATCCATCAGCACGGTGCAGGCGCCACACTGGCCCATGTTGCAGCCCGGCTTGGCGCCCGTCAGCGCGAGGTCGTCGCGGAGCGTATCGAGCAGCGTGCGGCGGGCTTCAATAGTTAGATCATGCTCAACGCCATTCACGTTCAGGCGAATCTGTTTGCGGAGCGTTTCCTCTGTGTTAGGTGTCTCAGGCGTCTCTGAAGGGGATGGAACGGTAGACATGCGGCTCTGCTTTGCCCTTTCTTTCTCGCTAACTGCACAAGGACTGTACCACGCCGCCTGGCAAACTGCAAACTATGTTGGCTCAAAGAAGCGTGCGGCGGCTTCCGGCGGCTTGTAGCCAAACTTCCCACCGCGCTTGACACAACGCGCCCTGCGTCGCTATAGTATCCCCGCGACACACAGGGCACATGGAGGAGGGGATGCGGCATGCGCGAGATCACGCGCACACGATTGACGGCGATGGCAAAGAGTAGTCGGGCGACCCCGGAGGAACTACGCGAGGCGCGCGAACGGCTGAAAGAGATCGAGGCGGAGCTGGCGCAGATCGAACTCTTGCCGGAAACAAAGAGCGGCGAAGAGCGCGAGAAACGCTATGAGCGTGTGTTGCGGCTGCGTGCGATGCGCGATGAGTTCGAGCGCCGTTACCCAATTCGCCAGCCCCGGCAACCCAATAGCTTGACGCTGGCGCTGGTGATGACGGTCGCCTCGTTTCTGGTGTGCGCGCTGTGTGGTGGCACATTCTACGCCGCCTATTCCTACTTCACCCAAAAGCCCGATCCCGTCGCCACTGGCGACCTCTTCTGGTCTGATATGAAGACACAGAACTATGCTGATATTCGCTCCAACCTGATGACGGCGCTTTTGCGTGGCAGCAATGACCCCGGCCAGTTCAGCGCCATCGCCCAGCAGGCCGATCAGGAGTTTGGTGTTGTCACTGCGGATACGCTCACCTCTGAGTCGGGCGACCTGACCCAGAACGCGACACTGGTCTATAACGTCACGCGGACACAGGGGAAGCGAACAACTGTGTATGCGACAACGTTGCAATTGGTGTTCGCGGCTGGATCGTGGGCCATCAGCGACTATGGCTCGGCGTTTACTCCCCCTGCCACAGGGGCGACGCCAACTCCTGGCGCATCCGGTACAACCACCCCAGGCGCCACACCTGCAGGCTCAACCACGCCCGGTGGCTGATTCTATGGCCCTTCATGCCTGTGGATGTTGCCCCTCTGCGAGACACTCCTGTGATATACTCCGCTCTACAGAGAGGTTGTTGGGCGCATCAGCCAATTTTGCTGCCAGATTGGCAAGACGAACGCTAAGCGGCTGTCTGTACGTTTCTGCTATAAAGCGTCATCTCTATAGCTATGCGGTGGCGTAAGGGAGGGGAGACAGGCGATGCAACCGGAGCAAGAGCGCCAGCGGCGCGAGGCGGATCGGCCTGGGCAGGGAAATGGGGCGAACGGCAGGAGTGGCGGCGGAGGCGCAGGCAGGCCAACCGGTCAGAGCGGACAAAACGGCGGCATGGCCAACGCCAACAGAGCCACTGGCCAGGGCGCTCCCCTGGAACGCGAGACTACATCGCGCGTGACACCGCCCTTTGTGCAACGCCCTGGTGGGCAGGCCGCCTATCCCCCCGCCTCTCGTGGAACGCCCTCACCTCAGGGGGAGCCATTCATTGCCAGAAGCCAGCCAAATCCTCCACATGCGCAGTATGCGCCCTATCCACCCTACCCATCGTATCCGTCACTCTCTTCCCCGCCTGTGTCTCGCGCTCAAGAAGCGGCGCCTGTCATGTCCCAAATGCCCCAAATGCCCCAAATGCCCCAGGGGGCGCAACATTCCTACGGGGCGCAAGGCCCACGTAGCGCACAGGGAACACCCTTTCAGCGACGCACTGCCTCCCAGGTAGGGGCCTCTCAAGTTCCGGGTATGCCTGTTCCGGGTATGCCTGCGCGTCAGACGACAGCAGCCCAACCCATACGTAGCGCGGCTCCGCAGCAGGAGCGACTTTCTCCTGATTTTGGCGCGCGCTCGTTGGGTATCACCGATTTGCTGGAGCCTCCTATGCTCAGCGCGGCAGACGCCAATGAGCCGCTGAATCCAGAGGAGCATCAAGCGCCGGGACGCGCGCCAACGCTCACCGCGCAATTACGCTCTATTCGTCCCCCGGATGTGGCACGCCAGGCAGTCAGCGAACTGGGCGTGCTTGCGCGCGAACTGGCGACTCTGCCCGATGAGATCGCAGAGAGTGGGTTGGCGCGTGTGCAGCAGACCAACTACCTCGATGCGGTGGCCGCCTACCGTGATCTGGCGCATGACGCCTGGGAGGCAATCGCTGAGGAACGCCTGGAACAAAGCGGCGCCGAGCCGGACTATCGCCAGCGAGCCATCACCATCGCCCGTGAGACTACACGGTTGCGTCGCGAAAGTCAGGTGGCCGCAAGCAACACACAGTTACCGCTGCCGCGCCGCGTTCCCTTCCTGTGGCGCTCGCGTATGCGGCTGATTCAGTCGGGGTTACGCGCCTGGCAGGCCGACCTCACCTCGCCACCCGATCCGCGCGCCACCGGCTATGCGCTATTTTTGCTGCGTGGGCAGATTAGCCTGGCGTGTGGCGGCTCTTTTGAACTGGCGACGTATACGCTGTTCACGCGGCTGGCGTTGATCCTGACGCCGATTGTTGGCGTCGCGGTGACGCTGCCCTGTATCGCCGCCTTGCTCACCGGCGACTCACTGCGCGCCGCCAGCTACGCCATTGCCGCGTTGCTTGTCTTCCTGCTGTGGACACTGCATGTGTTTCTGACCTCGCGTGGTCGCGCGCCGCTTGGCGCTTTGCTCGGCGCATCGGTGTTTTCGCCGCAGTTTTCGCCATGCAATGGCTGGCGTGGCGCGCCTGTGACCGCCTTCTTGTTGCGTGCCTGGTGGATACTGGTGAGCGTGGTTGGCTTGCTGGTCAGCCTGGGAGCGCTTGGGTTGAGCGGCCTTGCGCTGTATATCGCGTTTACGCGCCATCTGCTCACCTACTCCACTTCTGCGCTCACACTCCCTCAGGGATTGACGCTGGTTGGCGCCGTTCTTACCTTGCTGCTTGGCCCGCTGATGCTTGCGCTCTCGGCGACGCTATTTGCGCTGGCGACACCGACGTTGCTGTTGAGCGCATGGCGCTTTGCCGGTGAACTTGGCGACAACCTCGATTGGACGCCCGCTGCCCGCCGCTATGCGCTCACGCCCGCCTTCAGCATTCTCGCGTTTCTGGTCGGCGCGCTGCTCGGTGTCGTCTGGGTGGAATCAACGGCGCTCGGCCTGCATCTCTCGTTTCTGTTGATCGTCACATCGGGAACACAGGGGCCGCTCAATTCGCTTGTCATCACCATGCGCGCCGTGCCATTGGCGTTGGCGTTGGCGTTGCCCTACATCGCATTGATCGAGGCGCCCTATCGCATCGGCTTGTGGCGCTGGCGGCGCGCCTGGCTGCGTGAGCTTGAGGTGCGGCGCGCGCATCTGGAATCGCATGTGCGGCGGCTCTCCACGCCCGACCCACGTACTGGCGCGCAGGATACCAGTGACGAGAATCTGCGCGCGATGCAATACGATCTCGTGCTGTTGCAGTTCTATCGCACGAAGATCGAAGAGGCGCGCCGTATCCCTGCCGCGCCGCTCACCTTCTGGGGAACCGCCTTCCTGGTGGCAGTGGTGATCGTCGGGGCCTTGCTCTTCGATAGCGGCGCGGTGACGCTTGGCGCGCTGACGCTTGCCCTGCCATAGTGCGGGCTGTATCGAGACAACGCCGCAGTATTTGAGGTATACTGAAGCGAGGCCGTCGCGACCTACAGATATTGCGACGGCAGGTTGGTAGGTTCAGGAAAGTGCACTCATGATGCTTATGCGACAGGAAAGCAAGACAATACGCAGCAGGCGCCTCGCGATACATCAGCATCGGACATTGAATGGCGCGGCGATGGTGGCGGGTATTGCTGCGGCAGGGCTGGCCGCCAGCAGCGTCGGTGTCGGCTACTACGTGGCGGCGCGGCTGACTCGCCCGCAGCCCATCACGCCAATGGATCACTACACCATGACGCCGTTTGAGATGGACATTCCCCATGAAGAGGTGAGCATTCCCACGTCTGCTGGCTATTCGCTTGATGGCTGGCTGCTCATGCGCCCGGAGTCGAACCGGCTGGTGATCGGCTGCACTGGCTATCGTGGCAGCAAATGGGAACTCCTGGGCATTGGCGCGGCGCTCTGGCGGGCAGGCTTCAATGTGCTGCTGTTCGATTACTACGGGCATGGCGTGGCGCATGGGCAACCTATCACGCTGGGCTATCGCGAGGTCAAGGATTTCTTCGCCGCACTTGCCTATGCGCGCCAACGTATGTCCGACGCGCATATTGGGGTGATTGGCTTCTCGATGGGCGCGGCAATCTCGATTATGGGCGCGGCGCAGCGGCCTGAGATCGAGGCGGTCGTGGCGGATTCGCCTTTTGCTACCCATGCGGATGTGATCAGCCATGCCATCAGGCGGGTGCTGCATATGCCGGGGACGCCGTTTGCCCGCCTGGCCGATGTGTTTTTGTACCAGCGCGCCGGATACCGCAGCGCAGATGTACAGCCGTTGCTCTATGTGGGACGTCTATCGCCTCGTCCACTGCTGATCATTCACGGCAGCGCCGACCAAACGGTTCCCGTCTCACACGCTTACCGGCTCTATGCGGCGGCTGGCGAGCCAAAGGAACTCTGGATCGCGGAGGGCGCGGAACACTGTGGCGCGTATTTCCTCAATAGGCCCTACTACTGCGAGCGGGTTATCTCTTTCTTCGAGGCCCATCTGGGGCAGGCGCTCATGTCAGATATGCGGGCCCCGGCTACCAGCAGGGCGACGCCAGTGGATCGCGCGGGCTGAGCATCTGAGCATGGTTGAGCGTGCGCGCCCGACAGCGCCTCTCATTTGAAGCTGAACGAGGCCAGCAACGGCTGATACACCAGATTGTTGATGCTCTCAAAGCTGGAAGTTGGGCTGGAAAACTCGATGCTGTAGAGCAGACCGTTATGGATTGTGACCAGCAGATCGATCTCGCGCGCCGTGCCGTCCGAGCCAATCACCTGCCCCTCGCGCTGCTGCCAGATGGCTCCGGCGATGGTCTGCGGGGGCT
The DNA here is from genome assembly GCA_021324535.1 of Pseudomonadota bacterium. Classification (GTDB taxonomy): domain Bacteria; phylum Chloroflexota; class Ktedonobacteria; order Ktedonobacterales; family JADMIN01; genus JAJPIU01. The sequence goes on along the minus strand of JAJPIU010000125.1, from coordinate 13,999 downwards.
GTGTAGCTTGCGCAGGCAGGCCAAGCTGGGCCGCCAGCCCATCGGCTGCCTGCGCGTCGGGCGTTGTCTTCTTGCCAGGGATGGCGGTGGGAGCGGGCGCGACGCTGATCTGCGCGCTATCCGTCCCAGAACTGTCGGTCAGCAGCGCGCCATCCGATTCAGGTGTCACCGTCCAGAGGGTGGGGCGAGTGAAGCTAAAGCGGCCCTGCGGATCGTGATAGACCTGCGCTTTGGGGATGGGCGGCCCCGCGAGCAGCCCACGTACCTCGATGACCGCCGCGCCGATGAACAGCACAACCACTGCGCTCACCAGCAGGATCGCCGGCCAGCGTGTGCGTTTGCGTGGCTGGATCAGCGCGCCCCTGCCCGATCTGCCTGATAGACGTCCTGCGGATGGCGCCCCCGCCGAACCGGGACGCGAGGCGATGGCTACCTGTCCTGCGCTTGTGGCCGCCCGCTTGCCATCTGCGCCATGCGCTGCGCCGCTGTTGGGAGTGATCGCTGGAAGTTCAATTGTCTCAGGCGCTGTGCGTTTGGGGGCGCGCACTGGCTGCGTGGGGGTTTCAATCTCGCCGATGGGCGCGCCACAGGTGAAGCAGACCGTCGCGCCGTCCTCATAGGGTGTTCCACACCGCAAACAGACTTGCTCTGCCATGATTCAGCCTCTCTCGTCTCCTCACATATCTGGCGCGGCTATGGTGTACTCGTTGTTCTCGCATGTCTCGTATGTCTTGCATGTTGGTACGTTTCCTTATCATCGTACCACCCACACAGATGTCTACGCACAGAGGCGTATCTTTGGCGCCGCTCATGGCTTCATATGACGCCATAGAGAAGACACAAACACAAAGCAAGACGAAAGGGCGCCGTCGCACGCAACGGGAAGCAACACAAAGCACCAGAAAAAAGGCCACCGAGCGATGGCATGGGGAGCCGCTCCTCATGCCATTTTCAGTGGCGCTCAAAATTGTAGTAAATCCACTGAAGACACTTCTATGAAATACATCACAAACGCAGGAGTGTCTGGATTCCAGGGAAAATGAGTCAAATGAACAAGGCGATCCCTCTGCATATCGCCTCGGCTCACAAAAGCAGCGTGAGAGCCGCATATGAGCAATGAGCAATGAGCAATGAGCAATGAGCAATGAGCAATGAACACGGCGCCCCACCATCATCACCTGCATGATACAATGCGCTCATGAAAGAAACAGAACCATCATCACCGTCATCACCATCGGCGCCACAACCTACATCGTCTCCTTCTGGGCAAGCGTCACAGCCAGCCCAAGCGTCACGCGCCCGCCGCTCAGCGGTGGCGAAGACGCTCTCTGCGACCACACCCGAACAGGCGAAGCCCTCGCTCTGGCTGTCCCTATCCGACGGAGGCGTAAGCCCTGGCGCGCCGCTTTCGGCTGCCGCGCTCTCGCTGCTGGAACTCCCTGATAGCGCGCCGCGCAGTGTCATTCGCGACAGCCTGTACGATGTGATTCCTCTTGGCGCACTCGAACTCGATCTATTGGAGACACCTGCGTTTATCCGCTTGCAGGGCATCAAGCAGTTGGGGTTTGTCTATCGTATCTGGCCGGGTGCGACGCATACGCGCTTCGAGCATAGCCTTGGCGTCTATTTTCTGATGATGCGCGCGTTGCGGGCAATGCTGGCGCGCGCCGCCAATGCCATCCGCGCAGGGCAAACGCACAGCCACGACGCCGCGCTGAGCCGCCTGGGCGACGAGCTGCCGACGACGCTGCGCACACTGCTGGCGGCGGCCATGCTGCATGACTGCGGCCATTATCCCTTCTCGCATGCCATAGAGGAGCTTGGCGCGCCGATCATTCCCCATGAGCGGGTGGGCAGGCGCATCATCGAATCAGGCGCGGTGGCTGCTACACTTGAACGGCATGGCCTCTCGCCGCAGCGCGTGGCCGATCTGATAGACCCGCCGCGCGATCGTGCGCTTCCGCTGGGCGATGGCTTGCTCATTCGTCTGCTCAGCGGCCCGCTGGATGTGGACAAACTCGATTACCTTCCCCGCGACGCCCGGAGCTGCAACGTGCCCTACGGCGGCGTGGATGTCACGCGGCTGCTCGACTCATTGCGCTTGCTGCCTGCCGCGCTCGATGCCGCACACGGGCATGAAGCGCCCCTGGCCTCGCTGCGGCTGGGAGTGAGCGACAAGGGCATCAGCCCGCTCAATTCGCTGCTGCATGCTCGCCAGGAGATGTTTGATAACGTCTACTGGCACCACACGAACCGCGCCATGATGGCGATGCTGTTGCGCGCCGTGCAGGAGGCGCTGCTCGCGGGAATGCTCTCGTCAGAATCCCTGCCCGGCTACGATGATTCGCTGCTGCTTATGACGCTCAGTGGCGAGGCTATGCCAGCCGCCACACGCGCGCTTGTTGATTCGCTCCGTGGGCGTCGCCCGTATAAGACGCTGCTCGAGGTCAGCGCGCGTGCTGGCAGCGTCTTTCAATTGCTGGATACGCTCTTCTGGGATCAGGCAAAGCGCCGACGGGTGGAGATCGCTCTGGCAGAGGCGGCCAACGCCGCGCTTGGCGAGTCGCTCAGCCAGCCGCTCAACGACTACGACATCCTGGTGGATGTGCCCAAGCCGGAAAAATGGGAGGTGGATACGCTGGTCGCCTTCTCGCAGCCACCGCTTGGCATGGCCCCGTTGATGACATGGACTGAGGCGACAGGGCAACGCCCCGATGATCTTGGCGTCTACGAGCGTCGCCAGCGTCGCATCCGTCTGGTAGCAAGCGATGCTGTGCGTGGGGCGCTGGCCGACCGTGTGGTAGACATCGTGCTGCCGGTGATCGAGCGTATCCCCATGCTGTAGGCTGTCCCAGGCAATCCCCGTAACCCCTTCACGTATCTCACTGTGCGACAGACACAGCAAGCTCCAGCGGTGATCAGCCATGTATTGTCTGCATTGTCTGCATTGTCTGCTGGTCGGCTTCTCTTTGTGAAGAAAGGGATGATACCTTGAAACATCTCGCACAGTGGCATACGCTCTCCAATATGTTCACCCGAAAAGCGCGTTCGTTGCGGCTGGCCAGCGGTGTAGTCGTGCTGACGCTGACGCTGGCGTTCGCGCTGGCGGCATGTGGTGGCAGTACGACAAGCTCAACCTCAACGAATACGCCCGCCGGTAGCGGAAGTGGCACATCGGTTTCGATCTTCAGTTTTGGCTTCAATCCAGCCACATTGACCGTCAAAGTTGGTCAGACCATCACCTGGACGAATACCGCCAGCATTGCGCATACCACCACTAGCGATAGCGGTTCCGCCGTCCAGTGGGATTCGGGGACGCTCGCGCCAAACGCAACGTTCCAGTTCACCTTTACCAAGGCGGGAACCTATACCTATCACTGTAGTATCCATCCGAGTATGCACGGCACAATCGTTGTCACGTCGTAGCGACGTCGCGACGTAGCGACGCGCTAGAATCCTGACTCGCGCATCAGCAGATTAACACAGGTCGTTGGTCGGTATGGCTGGCGGCCTGTTTTGCTGTCTTTTCTCTGCCAGGTGTGTGTTTCCAAAAGTACCATCTTAATGTGCGGTATGGGGACTCCCGCCTTCAGGCTAGAAGACATGGGAGAGGAAGCCTCGTATCCAAAAGAAACAGGCAGCCCGTAAGGCAGGGGGCAAGGACACCCACAGCGTCCGCCGTGTCCTCAAACGGCTTGGCCGCAAACGCTCTCACCGGACACGCACCTTCGCCCAACAGGCGGCGAAACAACTCGTCACCTTTGCCCTACCCAACGCTATCTTGGTGTTTGAGGCGTTGGCCGCTCCTCAGCCCGAACAGGGCGCCGTGAAGGGCAACGCCACCCGCCTACACCAGCCAACGGTGTAGCCGCTACGGGTTGGTGGGGGTACGCACACGGCATCGCTTTACCTGCCCTTCGTGTGGGCATGCGGCGCATGCTGACATCAATGCGGCGGTGAACATTCGTAACCACTATTACTTTCTCACGAGGCAGTGGGCTACCCGTCAGTTCGCCCTGAAGCCCAGCCCTGCGTAGCACTGCGCAATACTGCACAGTCTGTAATGGGTGTGGGTAAGCCCCTCGCTGTAGCGATGGGGTGACTGGCCTTGCCTACAAAAGTCTTGCAATTTGCGGCCAGGACTGCGCCGCGCGTTATACTGATCGAGGGCCTCTACAGCTATGGAGGCAGGCGGTGTCATGACCATATTCTGAATGGTGTGACATTGGTATCATAGTAATCCCGGCAATCATAGTTATTCCGACGCTATTCCGACAGGCATACAGTGCGCGATGCGCTGATGCGAAATGGTACGCCAAAGCAAAGCAGAAAAGTGGCGAGTGAGACGAAACGGAGGGCCATGGCGATGGCTCAGGCAAGAAGGGTCGCCCAAGAGGCGTCAAAGAGATCGACAGGGAAACTGGCGCAACGAGGCGCCCGGCGCAGATTGACGCTTTCATTGCGCCTCTCGTTGCTGGCGGTGTTGGTGGCGCTCGTCCCGCTGGCGGCTGTGGTTGGTGTCAACGACTACTTCGCGCGGGGCACGTTGATTCAGCAAGGGCAAGATGCGCTTGCGAGCGCGGCAAACGCCAGCGCGCAACGCATTGACGACTACCTGACCGAGCGCCTGCTCGATGGCGAGGCGCTGGCTTCACTCACCACTGCCAGCGAGTTTCTTGAGTGCGCCACTGCGCCCACACAATATCCGCAGCTTCAATGTGCGACTCAGGGTGTCTCGAACTATGGGGCGTCGGTGGCGCGCGCGCTTATCGTGGGCATCCGGCGCGACAAAGACTACAGCCAGTGGAACATCTACGCCGCGAATGGGCAATTCTTGCTCTCATCCGATACAACTCTGGCTCCTGGCTCCTCCGCCGCGCCCACCGTTCCGCAGGAAGACCTCACGCCGGTTGCGCAGGGCAATCAGCATGTCTCAGGCGTCTACTATTCGCCAGGCACGGGCCATGCGTTTGTCCGCATCTATACCCCAATCCGCGCCACTTTCGGCGATCCGCAATCTCCTGTGCTTGGCTTTTTGCAGGCGACGTTGAACCTCGATAAAGTCTGGAGCATCGTGCAGAGCGAGCACAGCAGCAATGGCACGACGGCGTTTATCCTCGATGAGAATGGCGTGCGTATCGCCGACGCCACCTCGTCCAACCTGTTTACCACGGTAAACACCCTCGATGCGGCGACCCAGGGCGAGATAGTTAGTGAGAAACGCTTTGGAACGACCAGCCCACCACAACAATTGAATCTGCCGGATGTGGCGTCGTCGCTCCAATCGCCGAACACAACGGATTCTTTCCAGGGGGTGGCGCAGCCAGGTTCCAGCGTGACATATCAGTTCGAGCGCGTGACCCTGGCGGTGGATGCACAGCCGCCTGCGGCGAGTACAACCGTCATCAAATGGTCGTATTTTGCGCTGAGCCCGCTGACCACCGTGACACAGGTGGCGGATCAGCAGGTGCGGCTCTCGCTGATTATCGCGGCGATCATCGCTATCATCGTCGCGTTGATCGGCCTCTATGTGGGAACTCGCACGGCGCGCCCGGTGGAGCAGGCGTCGCAGAACCTTGAAGGCGCGGCGGCTGTGCTGAAGGCGCTGGCCTCGCGCCAGCAAAGCTCGGCAGGCGAGCAGCACTGGGTAGTGGACGCCTGTAAGACGGGTCTTGATAGCGTGCGCTACCTTTCGGATGCGATGAATCAGGCGGCGCGCCGCATCGTGGACGCCAGCAATTGGTTCAACGACTATTGGGATCGGCTGACCGAAGATCAGGCGCGGCGCACGGTGCAACACCTGCAAGAGCTTGCGCGCTACATTGACGAGGCGGCGCGCCGTCAGCAGGCCAGCAGTGAGCGGCTCGACAAGGCAATTACGGTGACGATGCAGGTGTCCGATCAATTGTTGACGGGCGCTACCGAGGCGACCCAGAGCGCGATCCAGTTGGAGCGCGTGGTGAGCGATCTGCGCCGCGTGGTGGGTGGTTCGCAAACGCTGATAAGCGAGACGGCTGACGATGCGGCTGGCGAGCTGGCGCTTGCCTCGGCTGCTGGCGGGCTGAGCGGTCGGGGGCCTGCCGGGGAGCTTCCTTCGCCACGGCGTGTCTCGCGTTTGAGCGAGCGCCGCGCCGCAGATGGATTCGCCGCGCTGAACGAACTGAACGCCATGAACGAGGCCCATGAAGCGGCGATGCACATGAACGCGATGAATGCGCCAAGCCAGGTCTACGACGATATGGGAGCTTCAGCGCAGTATCCTATGCAGTATGACCAGTATGGGCAATACGAGCAAAACGGCGGCTATGGCGCGGGACCGCTACCACCCGCGCAAGTGCCGGAGATTCGCCCGCAGCCGCGTCCAGCCCCACCCTCCGGGCGAATTGCTCCGCAGGCGCCCATGGCTGATTGGGGAAGCTGGAATCCACCGTCGCAGCATGGGCAGGAACGCTATGATGACGGCTATAGCGATGGCTACAACGGGCGAGGCCAGCCACGCCGTCCGCGCGACGGCGAGTGGCGATAGGAGGGCGGCATGTCCGTCATGGATACGGTCAGGCGTCGAGAAACGCCTGCCGTCCCCGATGCGCCTTCGAGCGCATGATGCGTTCCGTCAGCGCCTCGGCCACATCGGGGACTACAGAGCGAATATGTATATCAGAATGTGCCATACGCCGTTGTTGCTCCTCACTCGTCATCGTGATACTTGCGTTCGCCTGCGCGGATGGGCATGGACAGAATGTTTTCGCGCGGGGCCAGCGGGCACGCCCAGCGTGGATCATAGGCGCATGAAGGATTATAAGCGTAGTTGAAGTCGAGGATGATACGCCCGCCGGAGAAGCCCATTGCGCCTACAGACATTGGCTCCTTGTCTCCGTCATGCTTATCAAGCGCGACGAGCCTACCAGTCTCGTCGGCCAGCAAAAAGTCGCTGCCCTTGACGGTATCGAAGAGATAGCGACCGGCGCCATAGCTTTCAGTGGGGCAGGTGGCGTCACGGAAGGGCAGAAACAGTCCGCCGCCATACACATCAATCCAATAGACGGGCAGCGAGATGGCGACGCCAGCGAGCGCGAAGCTGACACGCGCTGCCCGCCGGAAGCGCATGCTGTGGGCGCCGCTGCTGGGCAATGTCTCGTCCGTATCACTTGTATCGGGCGTCATCTCTGCAATGATCCGTAACGCCGGATCGTAGGGGAAGTAGCGCAAACCGGTGAAGCCCGTGCGTGCGGCAGGATCAAGCGGTGACTGCGGATGGCTGGCGAAGAGGGCGTCTTTGGCGGCGCGGAAGCGTTCGAGCGTCTCGCGTTCGTCGGCTCCCGCGACGAGCCGCCGGGCGCGCCCGGCGTACAGATTAGCCATGCGCAGGCGATAGTCGTATAAATCAAGCCAGGTCGCAGCGTTTTCCGCAGCGTCAGGAGTTGGTTGGTTGTCTCCGCTTCGTATTCCCGCCATATGCTATGCCTCCTTAAGAGCGGATATATGTTGGCCTGACGCAGGGTTCACCCCCTCCGTCCGCTGGTGGAAGGGGTGAACGGCATTGCGCTGTTCTCCTCTGTTCTCCTATTGTAGCTGGCGCCAGGCGATGATCCACTGTGTGGCATCGGAAACGCTGAAGGAGATGGCGGCGCTGCCATTGGCCCAGCACTCGTCGGTGAACTGGCAGCTATTGCTGCTCGTGCCGGTGCTGCTGCGCGACCACCCTGTGGCGGGCAACTCTTTCTCCATAAACGCCTTGACCGACGTGGCGTCTCCGGGGCTGCATATCTCGAAGCCACGAATACCGCCCGATGCGTCGTCTGGCGTGGCCTCGGAGAGCGGCGGCAGCGGCTCGGACGGCGTGAAGCCCGGCAGGAAGTAGAGATTCTGCGCGGATGAGCCGTTGAAGACCGTGGAGTTGCATGTCGGGAAGTCGGGCGAGATGGCATACTCCATTCGATAGGTGATGACGCCGTTGCCATGATCGACCATTTGATCGAATACCAGGAAATCAATCGGCCCTCCTGTGGCGTCTGACCAGCATTGGCCTGTACACGCCTGCATCAGACCACCATCGTAGGGGAAGGTAGTTGCGCTGCCCCAGCCATGTTCGACGCTCGTCAGGGCTGATGAGAAGTACGCGTTGACCGAACTTGCTGTGCTATTAGGGGAGCAAACCATCAGTTGATAGACGGTAAACAGCCCGGCTCCACTTACGGTTTGGGTGGCCGTCGTGCTGACGGAGCCGGTGGGAAAGCTCATGGGATAGACCAGCGCCGAGCCGGCGTTCGCGGCGCCTGCCCCTGGCAACGCGGAGCCGCAGGTAGCCGTGGCGCTGGTGGGCGCGCTTGTTGGGGTGGCGCCACTGGTTGTTGAGCCGGTTGCGGTGGCTGTCGCGCCAGCCGTTGTGGTTCCTCCGTTCACTGTTGAGGTGCCAGAGGTCGAGCTACACGCCGATAGCAGCGCCAACAGGGCGATCAGCCCCAGGCTGGCTAGCGAAGCTGCCGTGGTGCGCCGTGCGAGAAACCGCTTGAACGCTATGCGAAACATGGACGTGTTCCTTTTTGCCAAAGAGGGGATGATGGATGGATGGTTGCGTGTGGAGGGAGTATATCATGCTGTTCTGAGGCGCGCTATGAGCTATATCACACCCACCGCGTGATAGAATACATGTGTATTGCCCGCTACACCTTTCGCATAGGGGATTGTATCATGAAGCTCTCGCATCGGCTGACCAGCCTGCCGCCGTATCATTTCGCCGTCTATGCTCAGACCATCGCTGATCTGCGCGCCAAAGGAACTGACATCATCAACCTCTCGATTGGCGATCCCGATCTGCCGACGCCGCCTGAAGTGATCGAGGCGCTGACCACCAGCGCGCACGATCCGGCAAATCAACGCTATCCCGAATACGCCGGTATGCCAGCCCTGCGCGAGGCGTTCGCCGCGTGGTTTGCGCAGCGGTTCGGAGTGACGCTCGATCCCATTCGTGAGTTGACGCCGCTGATTGGTTCGAAGGAAGGGTTGGCGCATCTGCCGCTCGCGGTGATCGATCCCGGCGATGTGGCGCTGATGCCAAATCCGGCGTATCCTGTCTATACAACTTCTGTGGCGCTGGCGGGCGGCGTCTGCTACGATCTGCCGCTCGACGCGGAGCATGGCTGGCTGCCCGATCTCAACGCCATTCCGGCGGAGACGCTCAGCCGCGCTATGACGCTCTGGCTGAATTATCCCAACAACCCGACCGGGGCCAGCGCCACACGCAGCTTCTTCGCCGAGGCTGTCGCCTTCGCTCGCCAGCACAATCTGTTGATCGTGCATGATATGGCCTACGCCGACGTGCGCTTCGATGGCTTCCGTCCGCCAAGCATTCTTGAACTACCGGAGGCGAAAGAGGTTGCGGTGGAGCTTTATTCGTTCTCGAAGTCGTACAACATGGCGGGCTTCCGGCTGGGCATGCTGGTGGGCAATGCGGAGATTGTGCGAGCCATGACGCGCCTGAAGAGCAATATTGACACGGGCATCTTTCGCCCGTTGCAAATTGCCGCGATCCGCGCGCTGGCGCTGCCCGAGCGTTGGATTGACGAGCGCAACACCATCTATCAGCGCCGCCGCGATCTGACGGTGGAGGCGTGTCGGCGGCTTGGGATGGCGACAGAAACGCCGCTGGCTGGCCTCTACGTCTGGGCGCACACGCCCGCCGACTTCACCGGATCATCCAGCGAGTTCGCGCTGCATGTCTTGCGCGAGACGGGCGTCGCGCTGACGCCTGGCACAAACTTTGGCTCCGGTGGCGAGGGCTACCTGCGTATCGCCTTCACCACGCCACAGGAGCGCCTCGAAGAAGCGTTTGCCCGCATGGAGCGCCTGTTGGCAGGATAAGCCGGGATAAGGCGGGATAAGACGCTGCGGAAACGTGAAGGGTGGCGCCCTTTCCCGCACATTACGATTCGCTGAGACTTTACTTGCCTTCCTGACAGCGAGGCATGCCCTTCTCTATACTTGCATGCAGAGACCCGCAGTTGCCACGACGACGCGCCGTCTCATGTGGGTCTATATGCACAAAGGCAAGCGGTAGACAACGCTTTCAGGAGGCTTTTTCCTTATGCTTGATTCACAGCCCGCCACAGGGGTGAGCGCCGATGCGCCCCAGAGCCAAACGCTCTCCAGCCCGGCCGGGAGCTTCGATATTCTCGACGACGTAGATGATCCGCAGTCCGCTGGCCAGCCACAGCAGCGTCCGTGGTATCGCCGCCCGGCGCCGCTAATCGGCCTGGGCATAGTGGTTGTTCTTGTGTTGCTCTTACTTACTCCATTTGCTCTTCGCGCCATTCGCGGGCCGCGTACGCCACACCAGACGGCGAGCGTCACGCGGGGAACGATCACACTCTCTGTCGGCGCCTCAGGCAATGTAGTGGCGCCGATCTATGATCTCTCATTTAGCCACCAGGGAACCATCGCCTCGATTGATGTCTCGGTTGGCCAACAGGTCAGCGCGGGCGCCACGCTTGCCACGTTGACCTATACCCTGCCTGACGGCTCCTCACAGACTGAGACGCTCACTGCTCCCCATAGCGGCACGGTGGCCGCCGTCAATGGCGTGGTGGATGGCGCCGCGCCAACCGGCCAGACCGGCCAGCCGTTCATCGAGATTGACGACCTTACCGCAACCTACCTCATCCTCAGTGTCAACGAGGCCGACATTGCCAGCGTCGCCGTTGGGCAGGCGGTGCAGTTCAGCGTCAGCGCCTATCCCAACATCAACGCCATAGACGGTACGGTGACGAACATTTCACCTTCCGGGCAGATCTCTTCAAACGTGGTGAGCTTTCCCGTGACGGTGGCGATCAACCGCAGCACGTTACAAGGGGCGAACCTTTTCCCTGGGATGAGCGTGAACGCCACCATCATTCAGACACAACGCACAAACGCACTGCTGATTCCCACCAGCGCGGTGAGCTACGCCCATAGCGAGGCCAACAGCGGCGCGGTGAGCGCATCGGCTGTGACGAACGCGCTCAAGCAGGCGAACCAGATGGTCAATACACTCAAAAAGGCGGGCGGAACGCCTGCCAGCGACAATCCCACCGCCAACTACGTGCTCGAACTTTCGGGAAAGATCGGCCCGCTGGGCAGAACTCGCCAGCAGCTTGTGGTGGTTCCCGTCGTGTTGGGCTTGACAGATGGGACAAACTACGAGGTGTTGAGCGGGCTGGCGCAGGGCGATAGCGTTGTCGTCGGGTAAGCCGGATAGACGCGGAAGGAGGCACAGCGATGATAGATACCCTCGCCAGCGCATCCAATCGGGCGGGCGGCGCCGAGACGTCAGCCCAGCCGCCAATCGTGGTGGATGCGCGTAACCTGACGAAAACCTATCACCTGGGGCAGACGAGCGTGCATGCGTTGCGTGGCGTCACACTCACTATCCATCGAGGCGAGTTCGTCGCCATCATGGGGCCGTCGGGATCGGGCAAATCAACCTTTATGAACCTGCTTGGCTGCCTGGATCGCCCCACCGCAGGCGAGTATCGGCTGATGGGCGCTTTGGTCAGCCGGATGAAGCCGGATCAACTGGCCGACATCCGTAGCCAGCGCCTCGGTTTCATCTTCCAGGGATTCAACCTGCTGGCGCGGGCAAGCGCGCTCAAAAACGTGCAACTGCCAATGGCCTATGCGGGCCTGTCCAACGAGACGCAAAGGCGTAGGGCGCGCAAGGCGCTGGAACTGGTGGGGCTGGGTGATCGACTGGATCACCGCCCGGCTCAGCTTTCGGGCGGGCAACAACAGCGCGTGGCGATTGCCCGTGCGCTCGTCAACAATCCCGCGCTGATCCTGGCCGACGAGCCGACCGGCAATCTGGATAGCCGAACAAGCGTCGAGATCATGGCGATCTTACAGGACTTGAACCGGCGTGGTGTGACGATTGTCTTGGTGACGCACGAGGCCGACATCGCCGCCTACGCCAGGCGCCAGGTCGCCTTCCGCGACGGGCTGATCGTGCGCGACGAGCCGGTGGCGCAGCCGCGTTCCGCCGCCGATGAACTGCGCGCATTTCGGCAGCCGCAATCGGCTTCTCTAAGCCAGGAAGGAGCAGCCTCATGAGCCAGACAACGCTGACGCGCAGATATGGGGCAAGGCGTGGCCTGATGCTAGGGCCAAGCACACAAAGCGCCTTCGAGTCGCTACGGGCGAACGGGACACGTTCGCTGCTGACGATGCTTGGAGTGATTGTTGGGGTGGGCGCTGTGATCGTCGCCGTCACGCTGACACAGGGGGCAAGCGCGCTGGTGATCCAGCGGGTATCGAGCCTGGGAAGCAATGTGTTGTTCATCACCCCAGGAGCAGGGAACACCAGAGGCGCTGCCAGCGGTGGCGGCATTTTGCGCGGAGGCAGGGGCGGTGGTATTGCTGCGAACGTCGGCTCGGCGGCCAACAGCGTGACGCAATCGCTGACCCAGGGCGACGCCGACGCCATCGGCAAGGTAGCGCATATCACCTCGGTCACGCCGATTCTCCAGGTGAACGCGCAGATTGTCGCCGGGACGGCCAACACCAGTACAACGGTGCGTGGCGTTTATCCCGCCGAAGAGCAGATCGGCTCGTGGTCAATCGCGCAGGGAAGCTGGCTAAGCGCGGAAGACGAACGCGCCGCGCAGCCGGTGGCCGTCCTGGGCGCCACAGCGGACGCCAATCTGTTTTCCGGTAGCAGCGCCAATCCCGTTGGGCGGACAATCTTTATCAATGGGCAGCCGTTCCGCGTGATTGGCGTGTTGCAGACAAAGGGCGCAGCGGGCGCCTCGAACCAGGATGATGTGATCTTCATCCCCTTCGCGACGATGACCGGGCGGCTGGATAACTCGCAGTACGTCAACTCGATCCAGGCGCAGGTGGACAACACCAACACTGTGACCTCGGCGCAGAACGCCATTCAGACGTTGCTTGAACAGCGCCACCACATCAAGAGCGGCCAACCCGACGATTTCCGTATCAGCAGCTCCAACCAGATCGCCGCCGCTGTGCAGCAAAACATCAGCACGCTGACGCTGCTGCTGGTGGGAATCGCGGCGATCTCGCTGCTGGTGGGCGGCATCGGCATCATGAATATCATGCTGGTCTCGGTGACGGAGCGCACCCGCGAGATCGGCGTGCGGATGGCGCTGGGCGCACGACGGAGTGATATTCGCAACCAATTTCTGATCGAAGCGGTGACGCTGAGTGTGGTGGGCGGCCTGCTGGGCATTTTGATTGGCCTGCTGGGCGGCTCTATCTTCACGGCTGCGGTGGGTCTGCCGTTCGCGCTGAGCTACGGCTGGATGGCGCTTGCCTTTGCGGTGGCTGCGGTGGTCGGCATTGTCTTCGGGCTGTATCCGGCGGCGCGCGCTGCCCGGCTCGATCCCATCGTGGCGCTGCGTACGGAGTAATGTACACTGCTGTACAAGAGGATACGATTGCGGTTCTACTCCCCCTGTGGTACAGTGCTTGTGCATCTGAACGCACTTGCCAGACACAACGCATGAGCATCACATCAGGGGGAGCAGTCTATGTCCGCCATCTCATCTACCCACACGCCACGCATCTTTGTCAGCCATAGCCACTTCGATGAGACGTTTACCATGCGTGTCGTCGCCGCGTTCGAGGCGGCGGGCGCGGTGGTCTGGGTGGATAAGCATGGCATCAAGGAGGGGGACTTCCTCAAACGCATCAATGAGGGGCTGGCACAGAGCGATTGGCTGGTCTTGATCGAGACGCCCCACTCGCTGACCTCGGATGCGGTGGAGATGGAGGTCAACGCGGCGCAGAACCGTGTGCTCTACCATCAGATGCGCGGCGTGTTGCGACTGCTGGCCGCGCCCTTCGATCCTGCGCTGATCAAACCGACCTGGGCCACCTTGCAATTCTACGACGCCACCCAGGATTTCACCGCAGCCATCGCCGCTACCCTGGACGCCATCCGCACAGGCGATGCGCGCTGGGCCGAGCGCGAACGCCAATCGCCCGGCGCAACCTTGCCCGCCACGCC
>JAJPIU010000041.1 GCA_021324535.1 Pseudomonadota bacterium | reverse complement strand
TGTGGTTGCTGTGGTTGCTGTGGTTGCTGTGGCTGCGTTGCCCCCATACCAATATGCCCTTTCTCGCCGCGCTGATAGGATACGGTTGGATGTGGTTGGATACCTCCCAGTGGTCTGAATGCCAGCAGTCTCAACAGCGCCGGTGGGTGTGTGAACGGCGGTTCGTCGAATATCTGTCTATTGCTGTTCTGGCTGTTCTTTCTCTATCCGGTATACGAATTATGCGCGCTCGTTGTTTGGCGTCCGTTTGCCTTCGTTATACCACATTTTCTATCATGCTGGCGCTCTGCCTATGGGTTTATACGTCAGGCGTTTCAGGCGGAACACCGAGCGACCGGAGCAGCGTCGCCCGCATTGCCTCAATCGGCGCCGATTGGCCTGTCCACAGGGTAAACGCCGCCGCTCCCTGGTAGAGCAGCGCCGTCACCCCGCTGAGCGTTCGCTGTCCTAGCGTGCGCGCCGCCCGTAGCAGTGGCGTCTCCAGCGGGTTATACACCATGTCTACCACCAGCGCGCCGGGCGGCAGCCGGTGAAGCAATGCGGCTGAGAGCGGCGTTGTGTCCTCTGCGCCGGTTCCAGCCATCCCAACGGGTGTCGCGTTGATCAGCAGGCGCGCCTGGGGAAGCGCAGCCACCAGAGCGTCGGCGTCATCGAGGCTGATGGCCCACGCCGGATCGCAGCGCATATCTGCAAGCGCCTCCTGGGCCGAGGCCAGATGACGCGCCACCAGCCAGGGGATCAGCCCGCGCATCCGCGCCGCGCCAATCGCCGCCCTTGCCGCGCCGCCCGCGCCAAGGATCAGCGCGTATGGCCTCTCGGCCAGCGATTGCTCTTTGCCCTCTTTCTTCGCAAACGGCGGGCCAGACTGCGCCTGAGATTGAGTGAACGACGAAGGGATGGCGCCATGCTCGTCTATGATCTGGAGCAATGCAGTGATGTCTGTGTTGTCTCCAATCAGCCGCACGCCATCCGGCGTCTCGATGCGGGTGATGGTGTTGACGGCGCCACCCGCCGCCTGCGCCTGGGGGGTGATCTCGTCGAGGAAGAGGGCGACCGCCGATTTATAGGGGATGGTCACGTTGGCGCCGAGGTAGCCAGGTTCGCGCAACGCTGCAACGCGGGCGGCAAGCGCGTCTGGCGTTGTTTCCCACAGCTCATAGCGAACGGCAAGGTTGAGCGCATCGAACGCGGCCTGTTGCATCTGCGGCGAACGCGAATGCGCCAGGGGATAGCCGATCAGCCCAACGCGCAGATGTTCCAGCTCATTCATTGGTTTCCCTCCTGCGCGCTTTGCGCGTTGTTGCGCTGCGCGCCAACCGCGCGTCATATATATACATGTATATACATGATGCACACGATGTGCACATCATACGCGATGTACGCGGCGTCCTTCCCGAAGCGCACATGCTGAGAGGGGTCTTTCTGCGCCCCATATCCATATTTCCACAGAGAGAGACAGGAGTTTTTCCTCATGAATATCGCCGAGCAGGTTGTCCAGCAGTTGACGCTTGGCGCGTCGGTGCGCGAGAACCATGCGCTTGAACACGCCACCATTGTGCTGCTGAGCAAGCGCTTCCCTGATGTGCGGTTGTCGGGTGTTTCGTTTGCGCCAGGCTTTTTCGTCTTTGGCGATGTCCCCACCGATGTCGTGCGTTCCTCGGCGGATCAGGCGTTGGGGCGGCTGCGCGGCGGGGAGCCGGAGATGGCGATCCACGAGCGCTGCGGCACCAATCTGGCCGTGACGGGCCTGCTGACCGCGTTTTGCGCGATGTGTGTCGCCCGGCTGCCCAAGCCCTATAACACGTTCAGTAACATCGTGCTGGCTACCACCGCAGCCATCATCGCCTCACGTCCATTGGGGCTGCTTGTGCAGCGGTACGTCACCACCCGCACACCCACCAGCGACATGCGCATCCTCGGCGTGCAGCGGATGAACGTGCTGGGTAGCCCGGCGCACTTCGTCCGCACAGATCACCCCGCTGTGCATGTGATCGCCTCGGCGTCCTGATCTCGATCTGATCTTGTCGTGTCTCCCTCTTGACATGCTAATAAAATTAGCTTATAGCTAATCATGTTAGCCGATTGGCTGGCATGATGAGTGTGCTTGTGAGAGGGAGACACCTATGGAGACGCGATTTCTTGACGTATCGGGCGGACGCATTGCCTACGACGACACTGGCGCTGGTCCGTTGGTGATCTGTGTGCCAGGCATGGGCGATCTGCGCGCGGAGTACCGCTTCCTTGCGCCGCAGCTGATCTCCGCTGGCTATCGTGTCGTCACGATGGATCCGCGTGGCGAGGGTGAATCGAGCGTGCGCTGGGCGGACTACTCAGTAGCGAGTGTCGGCGTAGATCTGCTGGCGTTGGCGCGGTCGCTTGGCGCTGGCCCGGCGGTGGTGATTGGAAACTCGATGGCGGCGGGCGCTGCCGTCTGTGCGGCGGCTGAGGCGCCGGAGCAGTTCGCCGGATTGGTGTTGGTTGGGCCAGCAGTGCGCGACGGACAGCCGCTCTGGCAGGCTCGTATCCTCAGCTTGTTACTGTACGGGCCAATGCTTAGCGGGCCGTGGGGCGTGAGTATGTGGATACGCTACTTTACGACGCTCTTTCCCTCGGCGAAGCCTGACGACTTCGACGCCTACTGTCAGCAGTTACGAGCCACAATGCACGAGCCTGGACGTATGGCGGCGTTACGAGCGATGCTAGCCACCCCGAAGCGCGCGTCCGAAGAGCGGTTGGCGCGGGTGACGACGCCAGCATTGATTGTGATGGGAAGCAAAGACCCCGACTTTCCCGATGCCACAGCCGAGGCAAAGTTGATTGCCAGCCGTTTGGGCGGTACTGATTCTCGCGTGGAGATGCTTGCCGGGCTGGGCCACTATCCACACGCCGAGGCGCCCGACCGCTTCACACCGCTCGCGCTCGACTTCCTGCGGCGCGTGGCCCCGACACAAGCAGGAGCAACACATGGCGCAGAGTAGGGAAAGCGGACGCCAGCCAGGCGCCGCGCGGGCGCATCGCGCTGGCCTGGACGAAGCGGGAATCGTGCGTGCGGCGGCGGAGTTGGCCGACGCGCAAGGGTTCGATTCCCTCAATGTCGGCCAGCTTGCCGAGCGGCTTGGCGTGCGTCCTCCCTCGCTCTATAAGCATGTCGCCAGCCTCGACGAGATACGCCGTCGGCTGGCGACCTATGGCGCGTGTGAGCTGGCTACTACGCTCGCGCGTGCGGCGATGGGCAAAAGCGGACGCGACGCAATTGGCGCTGTGGCCGGGGCGTATCGTTGCTTCGCGCGAGAGCGACCCGGCCTCTACATGGCGCTCCAGCGTGCAGCCGATCCCTCCGACCCGCGCAGCCAGGAGCAGCGCGCCGCGAGTGAGGATGTCCTGGCGGTACTGCATGCGACGCTGGCGCCGTATGGGCTGAGCAGCGAAGAAGAGATACACGCCATACGGATGCTCCGCAGTCTGACGCACGGCTTCATCGCGCTCGAAGCGACGGGCGGATTCGGCATTCCGCTTGCCCTGGACGACAGCTTCCGCTTCGCGATAGACCTCTTTCTTCGCGGTCTGGAGCAAATGAGTAGCGCATGATGTGGGCGCCATATAAGAAAAGTCTTATACGGCGCCGATTTGGTAGACACAGGGGTTGTATTTGCGTGGGTTTGCTGGTACTCTTATCTATTGGGGTGAGCGACACCCCAACCTATTGAGCAGCATAGTTCGTCGTCGGCGCTGAGACACCGGGCGGCGAAAAGGGAGGCAACTAAGGAACCCATGCGGAAGTACAGCTACGAGCGCGTCCTGGGCGCTGTTGGCCGGGCGCTAGACTGCGCACAGGCGCGCAGCTTCACGGTGTGCGAGCATGAGCAAGGCCTTGTGCTTGAAGCGCTGACCGGGGAAGAGCAGCAACCGCTATCCGTCACCTTGCAACTCGCCGATCTCGTAGAGTTGGTTGATTGGAGCGCGCAGGCCGACGCTACGCCACAACATGGCGGAGAGCAAAATACCAGCGCATTGCACGATCTGTTGGCGCGTCACGAGGCTCGCCAGGCCACGCTGGCCGAAGAGAGTGAGCCGGTAGTGTTGCACACCGAGCGCCGCGAGCTGGTAGGCGCGAGCCGCTAGCCTTTTATCAACTCCTCCCAACACGCAAACAAGACACGCAAGAGAGCACACGAGGATTGGCCATCCCGAAACATGGGAAATGGGCCAGTCCTCGTGTTGTATCATCCTGTCTTCCCCCTTCCTATAGATGGGAAGGGGGCCAGGGGGTAGGTTTCCCTACAGCAACATCGCCATCGGCTGCTCCAACAGGCGTTTGAGTTCCTGCAAGAAGCGCGCAGCCGTTGCGCCGTCCAGCGCACGGTGATCTACCGAGAGCGTCACGCGCATCTGGTCGCGCACCACCATCTGGCGATCCACCACCACAGGCGTCGGAATAATCGCGCCGACCGCCAGGATGGCCGACTCCGGTGGATTGATGATCGCCGTGAAGCTCTCTACGCCATACATGCCCAGGTTGCTTACGGTAAACGTGCCGCCCTGGATGTCGTCTGGTTTGAGCGAGCCGTTACGGGCCGCCTCGCCCAGGCGGCGTGTCTCGCGGGCGATGTCGAGCACGCCACGTTTGTCGGCGTCGCGCACGACGGGCACAATCAAGCCCTGGTTCGGGCCGGACTCCAGGGCGACCGCCACGCCCACGTTGATCTGCTTCTTGTAGAGCAGCCGCTCGCCATCAAAGGAGACGTTGACCTGAGGCATCAGCCGGAGCGTCTGCGCCACCGCCTTGACGATCAGATCGTTGAAGCTGACCTTCACCGGCTGCGGCAGCGAACCCGCGTACTCGTTGACGGCGGCGCGGAACTCGCCTAGCCGTGTAGCATCAATCGCCAGCGTGACGTAGAAGTGAGGCGCCGTCTGCATGCTCTGTTGCAGCCGCCGCGCGATGGTCTTGCGCATCTGCGTCAGCGGCACAGCCTCCACCTCGGCGCCCGCTGCGCCTGCTGCGCTAACCGCAATCGCGCCATCCGCCGTGATGGTGACGGCTGGATGTTGCCCAGTCTCCTGCTGTTCGAGCGCCGCCTCCACGTCCTCACGGATGATGCGTCCGCCGGGGCCGCTGCCATGCAGACGCGCGATGTCTAGCCCATGCTCTGCGGCGATGCGTCGGGCGATGGGGCTAATGAAGATGCGACCGCCGTTGGCGCCATGATCTCCATTGCCGCCATGCGTCTCTTGCGCAGGGGCTTCAACCGTCGCCACGTTCGCGCCATTGTTGGCCTGCCTGCTCTGGCCCCCCTGGCTGGCGGAGGCTCCGCTGGTAGCGGCGCTCGCCGTCGCGGGCGCCGAGGCGGACGCCTCAGTGGAAGCGGGGGCTGCCTTCGCTGTCGCGTCGTCCGGCAGCGCCTCGTCGGGCGCGCCGATCAGCGCAATCGGCGCGCCCACCGCGACAACGGTTCCCACTGGCGCGAGAATCTTGCGGAGAGTGCCTGCGGCGAACGCCTCGGCCTCGATGTTGACCTTATCGGTCTCCACCTCGGCCAGCGCATCGCCCTTGGCGACGGTATCGCCCTCCTTCTTGCGCCAGGCGACGATCTTGCCCTCCTCCATCGTGTCGCTCATTTTGGGCATAACTGCGGTAAACATTGTCGTGTTCCTCCTGTGTGCCCTGTTTACCGGGCCGCCGTAGCGGCCCCAAGCGCCGGAACGATGGCCTTGACGGCGGCAATCACGTCGTCGCGTGTGGGCAGGGCCGCCTGCTCCAACGGCTTGGAGTAGGGCATGGGAACGTCTTTGCCGGTCACCTGGCCAATGGGCGCGTCGAGATAGTCGAAGGCGTACTCGTAGATCAGCGCCACCACGCCCTGGCCCGTGCCGTAATATTTCCAGCCCTCTTCGGCCACCACGACACGGTTGGTCTTGCGCACGGAATCCAACACAAGGTCGAGGTCAATCGGGCGGATGCTGCGCAGATCGATCACCTCGGCCTCGATGCCCGTCTTGGCAAGCTCCTCCGCCGCCTGCATACAGATGTGTACCATGCGCGAGAACGTCACCAGCGTCACATCGCTACCTTCTCGCCTGCGTTCGCCCCGGTTGAGCGGCACAGTATACTCCACGCCTTCGTCGGGAACATCGCCTTTGACGTTGTAGAGCAGTTCATGCTCAACGAAGATCACCGGATCGTCGTCGCGCACGGCGGATTTCAGCATACCCTTGGCGTCGTAGGGCGTGGCAGGCATAACAACCTTGAGGCCGGGGACGTGTGCGTAGAGCGTCTCGAAGAACTGTGAGTGTTGCGCGCCCCGCTGCGCCCCGCCGCCGCCGGGCATGCGAATCACCATGGGGATGCGCGGCTGCCCGCCGAACATATAGGAAAACTTCGCCGCGCTGTTGATGATCTGGTCGCTGGCCAGCAGGCTGAAGTTCATCGTCATCAGTTCCGCGATGGGACGCAAGCCAGTCAACGCGGAGCCAATCGCCGTGCCAATGATCACCTCTTCGGCAAGCGGGGTGTCGCGCACCCGCTTCTCGCCAAACTCCTCGAACAGGCCTTTGGTGACGGAATAGGTGCCACCGTAGCCGGCGATGTCTTCGCCGAGAATATACACACGCTCGTCGCGCAGCATCTCCTCGCGGATGGCCTCGCGCAGCGCGTCTCGATAGGTAAGGACCCGCATATCTCTCTCAATCTCCTGAGTATTGCATCGTTTCTCCCCCCTCCCGATAAGCAGTTGAGATGGGGGTAGAGGATAGTCGCTAGTCCGCGTAGGCGGACTTCGTGGCGATAGCCCTTAGGCGCGGATTTATCCGCCAGCCACACGCCCGCCTACGCTACTCTCTTGGCGTGCTGGGCTTGTTGCGCCAGGCAATCGCGCCGGAGCCATCTTGCAGCACGTCGGAGTAGAGGTCATCCTCTGTGGGGAAGGGACTCTCATCGGCGAAACGTGCGGCGTCTTCCACAACGGCAGCCGCTTTCTCTTCGTTCGCCTTGAAATCCTCGTCGCGCGCAAGCTCGGCCTCGCGCAGGCGTTGCTCGAACAGCACAATGGGGTCACGGTTCGCCTTCCATTGCGATTCTTCGTCGCGTGTACGATAGCGCGCAGGATCAGCCATAGAATGACCACGGAAGCGATAGGTGTGCGCCTCGATCAGCGTTGGCCCTTCACCACGGCGCGCCCGTTCAGCCGCCTGGCTTACCGCTGCGCGCATGGCTAGCACATCCATGCCGTCCACGCTGATGTAAGGGACGCCATACGCCGCCGCGCGCGGCTCAAGCGAGGGAACCGACCATGCCTTGCTGACGGACATGCCCATCGAATACATATTGTTTTCGCAGAGGAACACGACGGGTAGCTTCCAGACGGAGGAGAGGTTTAGCCCCTCATGGAAGGCGCCCTCATCCACCGCGCCGTCGCCAAAGAACGTCAGCGCAACATCTTTTAGCCCCTGGTAGCTGATGCCGAAGCCAATGCCGGTGGAGATGACGATCTGCGCGCCGACGATGGCCTGACCGCCGATCAAGCGATGCTCGGCGCTGTACATGTGCATCGAGCCGCCCCTGCCTTTGCTGCATCCCGTCGCCTTGCCATAGAGTTCGGCCATCACCTCGCGCGGGGCGATGCCTTTGAGGATGGCGTGTCCGTGTTCGCGATAGCTGCTGACCACGTAATCGCTGGGGGCCAGGGCAGAGATGGCTCCCACGCCACTTGCCTCCTGGCCGATGTACAGATGCAAAAAGCCACCGATCTTGCCCAGGGTGTAGGCTTCGGCAGCTTTTTCCTCGAAGAGGCGCAATACTTCCATCTGGTAATGCAGGTCGAGTAATTGCTCACGGCTCAGCCCACCAAAATCCTGTGTTTCGGAAGGAGCCTGAGCCGGTTGACGAACCTCGCGGGCCTGTCGAACGTCTCGAACGGCCATAGGGCTAACTTCTCCTTTGATGATATTCCGTTGGACAACGCCAGCGGATAACTCCACCGATGGCGTGGAGCATGCGCCTGGCCGCTCCACAACGGCGCAGGCCCGCATGTAAACGCTCCATGTCATCGGCAGCCCAGGCGCGAACATGCGGCTCGCGTCTGAACAGGTTCTCTACTTCTCGCTC
>JAJPIU010000028.1 GCA_021324535.1 Pseudomonadota bacterium | reverse complement strand
ACACGTTGCGCCTTCCACTCAAGCTGCGCGGGGTAGGCCAGGTGTTGCAACTGGCAGCCGCCGCACTCGCCAAACACCGGGCAGGGAGCCGCCACGCGCTCCGGCGACGGTTCGATCACGCCAAGCAGGCGCACCGTGGGCGAGGGCGCGCGGCGTGGGCGCTTACGTCCGGCGCGGGGTAATCGCCAGCGTAGCTCAACCTCCACCAGCTCGCCCGGCGCCCCGCCGATGAACTGGCAGGTACGCGGTGGCGCATACGTTGCCCAATCGGCGCCATAGACCGCCGCGAAGTCGTCATTTGTTGGGCTGGCCAGCGTCGCGATGATCTCCGCGCGCGCTTCGCCGGTCGCCGTCAGCGCCGTGACACGCGCATGATAGCGCCCGCTGACGCTTGTCATGGCGACTGGCGCGGTCTGGGGATCGTCGCTCTGCGGTTGTCGTTCGGAGGCTATGGCTCCCTGCTGATCCGCATCGGTGGGCATGACAACCTTTCCGGTTACTCCATCGGCTTGACCACCGAGTGGCGCTTGGGGAAGAGAATGCCAAGCAGCGTCTCGCTGGCGCCATCGGCCCATACGTCCGGCAGGATGTATTGTAGCTCGCTGAGGCTGCGGCGCCCAAAGAGCATCTGCAAGAAGACCAGCGGCGGAAAGCCTGCCTGAGCCTTGCCCCAGACGGGGATGCGCCAATCTTCGACAAACACCAGTTTGCCCTGCTCGAAAACCATCCGCAGGCCGCCGCGATAGAAGTCGAGCGCAAGCTCGCCGGTATGGCCCGCCATCACGGAGTTCGCCAGACGGCGCTCCAGGACAGGCGCGATTGTGCGGATAAACGCCGGAAGATCGGGCACACGCACGTACCAGGCGTAGGGCGGCTCAATGAGGGAAAGCCGGACAAGATGCTCCAGCGCGTCGTAGAGCGGATGTTGACTGCCCAGCTCGAAGCGGATGCGCGCGATGGGAGGAACGGCTGCGTAGCCAATCACCATACGCTCGCCATAGGCGCGCAAGCCATGCAAAAGCGATGGCGCTACATCAACCAGTGAGACCCCCGGTAGTACCGAGCACGACCAGACAGGAATATTGGCTCCCCAGCGGATGTGCGCGGCAAGGATGTAGCCGACGCTCTTGCCAGCGCGATCAACGATCATCAGCGCATGGAAATACTCGCCAGCCGCCGGATTCATCCCCTGCTCAGGATCGAGTACCCAGCGCCAGATTGGCTCATCCATGCGCGCCCAGACCATCGCATTGGCTCGCTCCCGCTCGTGTTCATAGAGCGTCATCAGGGTTGGGAGGTCGTCAAGCGTCGCGTCGCGCAGGGTGTATGGCTCTTCCTGCTCAGCGGCCAGCGCGGGGATGTCACTGAGCGCGACGGCGCGATCACCGCCAAGCTCCAGCGCATACTCATAGCCGAACTGACGGTAGTAATAGGCGATGCCGGTGATGCCCTGCGCCAGGTGGCCAAGCGCGGCGCTGCGGGCGTGAATCAACTTGAAAATCTCACGCACGAGGCCGCGCCGACGATACTCGATCAGGCTGCCAACGATCTCCGGCCTGCCTACCGGAAGAGCGATGTCCTCATACTCCCAGGTCTGGTTGATCAGGCAGGTCGCGGCGACCACCTCGCCCGTCGCAGCGTTTTCCACTAGCGCGAAGCCATGCTCATCGATCAACGGATGGCGACCGCTCAGCATATCCTGCACCCAATAGGTGATGGGCTGGTTGGGCGGCCACTCCGGTCTATCGCGGAAGACGATGCTATAAAACCTTCCCAGGCGCTCGGCGTCTGTGGTGGTTGACCAGCGCAACACCAAACCGTCGCCCAACTCGCGCCGGTACGCGGGATCGCTCATCTCCATGGTAGCCGTTTCGTTCGTTTGTTTGTCTTTCTGTTCGGCGGCGTCCACACTGCTCGCCATAAGAAAACCATCCCTTGCTAGCGAGGCGCATCAACACGTTGTTGAGCGCCTTCTCGTCATCTCAATAACTCATTTGTCATAACAAGCACGTCATCCATACCCATCCTCCTCTCGAATAAGGTGATCATCTTCATCAGCCGACAGCATACCACACTGAGTAGGCCGCTCGCTTTCTGTGATACGATGAGGTACGGGAGGCCATCGAGGTATCGAAAGGATAAGAGCCGTGTATACAGTGAGATAGTCTGATTGGCAAGGCCGACGGACGCGCAGGCGCGATCATGGAGAAGAACTACTTTTCGCTGCGCCTGGGCATACGTGGCGTGACCATCGCGCAGGGACTGGCCACTGGCGAAAAGTTCGATGCGGCGATGGAGCAGGCCAAACAAGACATCACCAACGGACGCTGCGTCTGGCCGTATTTCGTGGCGCCTACCCGCAGGACACAGGCTGATGGTGATCGACATTTTGTGTCTCAGATGTACATTGGAATAACTATCAGATCAATCCAACGGCGCGAAGCTCCTTCTCGAGCCGCTCTTTCCAATCGGCCTTTTTAAGATTGATTGTCAAAACACCCTTTAGATCTGATGGCAGCGAGACATCGCCCTCACTGACCAGACAGATGCGCTGACGTCCGAGCTTCGCCAAGAACCAACCGAGCTCAAGTATTACGTTAGGACGTGGAGTCATTACGCCATCGGTATTGTCCATGTCATCAATTGTGCATAGCACAACCGCGTAGTCAACGCCATCCTGACTAGCATAATGCTCAAATTTTTCAATAATAGTAAATCCGCGATTAGGCTGCTCATCAAGCACAATCGGCGTCAGTCCATGTCCCGCTATAAGTTCTTTCGTCTCTTTGCGGATGAACTCATCGTGACCATGAACAATGAACACCTTCTTCCCAAGTCTGCTGGGGCGTATGCCATTTGGCGCTTGAACTTGGCGAACAACATCAATATATGATGAGAGCGCAGCACACACGTAGAAAGTTGCCCATATCATAGGAGGCTGACCGGGATATGCTGGCCACCCCTTTTGAGGCACATACAAATCCCGTAGATACTTAATCGCTGTCAAGATTCGCGGTGACTCTGGATCATCATTGCAACCAAGAAGTGTGATGATCGCCCAAGAGGTCGCCTCTACTGGAGATTGCAGTAAGCCTACTTCCCAACTTCCGTTGTTGGATTGGTTGTTGCGTAGCCACATTCCTCGGTTGAGTTCGTCATCCACCCTTTCTTTAGAAAGACGACTGGTTTGTTGCATACACTGAAGGAGGTACATGCAGTAGGAGGTTCCAATGGCGTCGGGTGGATCGCCTATTATGCGTCCCCACCCATTGGTTTGCTTCGACTTAAAGACTAGCCCTAACGCCGTTGCCAGTAGGTTGTTTACCACTGGGTTCTCAAGATCCTGAATCGCTTGGCTTTCTGCTAGCGCAAGCGACCCCCAGCATGTGTTGAATGCTAGCGGCCGCCCCGCACCCGGTCTCAAGCAAAACCCACCATCCGGCGATACATTCTTGACTAGCCAATCTGTCGCCAGCCTCAGCCTTGGAAGGTGCTGATCTGTTCTATTACTGTTTACCTGAAGGTATCTAGCGAAGGCCAAGATAGCTAGGGCAGTTGCTGTGGAGTCGCTATCCTGATCTCGCCGGTAGCCCCATCCCCCATCTACCCTAGCACTACTTTTCCCTAAATTCGCCTCTGTGTTTTGCTGCTCTGACAGAAACGCCAAGCCATGCTCGATGGATCGCTGGTATTTTGCTGCGTCAGCATGCAAGAGCCAAAGTATCGCCTCTGAAGTAGTCCAAACATCACTCTTATGAGAAGGGTCATGGCTATGCCATCCACCATCATTACGGCTTTGCCACTCATCTACTAATTTCTGTGTAATCTCTTCGATCCAGGAAGCAACCTCATGATAGTTGAGATTAATGTTGATCACCTTTTTTAACCTCCAAATAGCCCCGCCGTTGCAGGTAGTATATCACAAGGCATTAACAATGTACAGCAAGCGAAAGGTAATTGGCCCATAGTCTCATTCTGAAAAGAATGGCTGATAGGTAGAAGGAATTCTCAGGAAAGGATGGTTAACGGCTTAGCATAACCTGTTGGCTGCTTACCAAGCAACTGAGTTGCGGACAGTCACCATAATGTAGCGTATGCCCATGAAGCTCTGCCTTCGTCAGCCACTTAGTTTCGCGCCTCCTCTACGACAATGCACGACAACGTTTCCATATAGCCGCAGGATCACCTCGATGGTGAAGATCTGCTCCAGGCGGCGCAGGTGATCCGGTGTGCGCGCCGTCTGAAGCAGATTGACCGTCAGTGCGCCACCAGGGGTCAGCAACGCCGCAAGCTGGCGCAGAAAGGGAGTTGTCAGCGCACCTGGAGTGAGGACTCCACCCTGGAAGAGATCGAGGCAGATCAGATCGTAGCGCTCGGGTTGGCTGCTCTGTTCAGCGACCCAGGCAAAGGCGTCGGCCTGGATGACCATCAGATGGGGAATATCCACAAGACCAAAGCGCGTCGTAGCGATCTCTACTACCTCTGCGTCACGTTCCACGCCCTCCATGCGTACCTGAGGGCAACGCCGCGCCAGCAGCGCCGCGACGGTGCCTCCGCCAAGCCCCAGGATGAGCGCCGACTGCGGGCAGGCCGCGCCCGGAAGCGGCAGGAGCAATTCCCAATAGCCATAGCGCAACCGCTGACCACCCCACGCCGTCAGCGCCGGATCGTCTTTGCGTGCGCCACCAAGGATCTCGACGGTGTTAGGCCATCCAAACAGCGCACGCAGTTTTGCCTCGTGTTCATCCTGCGCGTCGTCTGTTCCAGCCGCTTTGCCAGTCGTTTCAGCGATCTCCGTCGGGGCAACGGTTGGCTCATCTTCGTTGGCGGGGAGCATGATGGATTGCGTGACGCCACCCACTTCGAGCGCAAGGCCGCCGCCCTCGCGTGGCGTCACCCGCACAGGGAGCTTCGGCGGTTTGTTGTGGCGGCGGTGTTTAGGCATACCGCGTTCGCTCCTCATGCCGACTAGAGCGACATGCCACCGTCTACAACGATCACCTGGCCGGTGATATAGCTCGATGCTGGCGACGCCAGAAAGATCGCGATGCCGCGTAGCTCGTCGAGTTCGCCAAGCCGCCCCAACGCTGTGCGCGCCTCGAAGCGTGGTCGGTAGGCGTCAATGGTGGCGCTGGCCATGCGTGTAGGGAACCAGCCCGGGGCGATGGCGTTCACCAGAATACCGCGCCGTCCCCACTCCATCGCAAGCGTGCGGGTGAAGTGGATGACGCCTGCTTTGCTGGTATTGTAGGCGA
This sequence comes from Pseudomonadota bacterium, assembly GCA_021324535.1. Taxonomy (GTDB): domain Bacteria; phylum Chloroflexota; class Ktedonobacteria; order Ktedonobacterales; family JADMIN01; genus JAJPIU01. Next base: position 9,240 of record JAJPIU010000028.1, on the reverse strand, counting down.
TGGTGTGCGCGCCCTCTGCGTCGCCCGCCGCCAATCCAGCGACGGAGGCGATATTGATGATACGTCCCGCGCCACGCGCCAACATGGTTCGCCCGACATGCTGCGACATCAGAAACATGCCGTTGAGGTTGACCTCGATCACCTGGCGCCAGCGGTCGAACGGCATCTCTTCGGTGGACTGGCCCCAGGTTTGGCCTGCGTTGTTCACCAGAATGTCTATCTGGCCGTAGGCGTCAAGCGCGGCCTGAGTAGCCCGCGCCACATCGTCCGGTTTGGTTACATCGGCCACCACATCCAGGCACTCCACGCCGCGCCCACGTAGCTCCTCAGCCGTCGGCGTCAGCCACTCGTAGCGCCGCCCGGTGATGACGAGTTTCGCGCCCGCCTCACCATACGCCTGGGCGATAGTTTTGCCGATGCCCCGGCCACCGCCTGTCACCAGCGCCACCTGCCCGTGAAGATCGAAAAGCTGCGATACGTCCATACCTAACCCCCTGGCCCCCTTCCCCACATGGGAAGGGGGAATGAGGAACCTAACTCCCTAGCCCCCTTTCCATCGATGGGAAGGGGGGAACACCTATCCCCAGCTTTTCCCCAGACGGGAAGGGGATGGAGGAATGTTTTATGCGGGACGCGAGCGGGCGTACTGCGCCCGGCTGATGGTGTGGCAGAGCCAGGCGTCGCACTGAACAGCCAGCGTGCTTGCGGCAAGCGTTGCCTGTAGACGCTGATAGACAGACGACGCTTCGGCCAGCGTGTGGAACGGCGCGAAGAGCGTTGGCCCGCTGCCCGACATCCGCACGCTGGGTGCGCCTGCCGCATACAACGCTGCCCGCGCCTCGCGCACGGCGGGATACGCCCGCATGACGACGGTTTCCAGGGTATTCATGAGGTGATCAAAGGCAAGTGGCGCGCCCGCGCGGATGGTAGCGACCAAAGCCTGGGTCTCGGCCACATCATCGTAGTCCGCCGGAGTGATCGCTCCAAAGACAGCGGCGGTGGAGACGCCGATGCGGGGTTTGAGGAGAACCAGCCAGAACGGCTCGGCGTCGGGAAGTTCGGCGACGAACTCGCCACGTCCCTCGATCAGCGCCGTGGCGCCGCCAATAAAAAAGGGCACGTCAGAGCCAAGCGTCGCGCCGAGCGCCTCGAGCTGTGTGGTGGGCAGGCCAAGCTCCCAGAGCGCATTCAGCGTCGTCAGCACGGCTGCGGCGTCGCTGCTGCCGCCACCAAGGCCGGCTTGCGTGGGGATAGCCTTGTGAAGTTCGAGCGCCAGCCCGCGATGGATGCGCGCGACAATCTCCCCCGATGTGGCTGTGCTGGCAAGCGCCTCCGTCTGCATCAGGCGCGCCGCGCGATAGGCCAGGTTCTCCTCAGGAGCGCAAACCTCAGATGAATCGCAGCTAAAGGCGATGGGATTGGCGCCCGGTTCGCTTACTTCGGTTGGTTCCTGTGCCGATTGTGGATCATCTGGCAGACGCAGGTGGAGGGTATCATGCAGTGAGATGGTCTGCATGACCGAGGCCAGCCGGTGGTAGCCATCCTCACGTTTGCCAAGCACAGCCAGCGTCAGGTTCACCTTCGCATATGCTGGAACGAAGACCGAGGTGGATGCGTAGCCGCCGCGCGCCATACCGGAACCTCCTGCCGCTCACCAATCATCATTCGATGGGGTACGCGAGCATCATACAACACACAACACAAAAAAGGCCGGCGCGTGAAGTTCCAGCCCTGGGTATTTTCTTGCGTGTACGGTATGCGGAGTGGCGCCCGACACTATCCGACGTTAGCTGCCGCAGCCTTCGCTGTCTTGCCACGTTGTTTGCGCACCTTGACCTGTGTGCGCAGGCAGCGAGTGCAGATGTACACGTGGCGCATCTGCCCATCCACCAGCATGCGTTTGTGCTGCACGTTCACCAGAAAGCGGCGATTGGTGCGGCGGGTCGAGTGGCTGACCCGGTGGCCGTATTGCGGCTTGCGTCGGCACACATCACAGCGATTGGCCATCTCTATTCTCCCCTGTGCGTTGTTGTCCTAAATCAAGTTAGTGGCGTATGGCGAAGTGGCTTTGGCGCGATGAGGGCCTGCAGATCAAACGTAGGGACAATACATTGCGCCCCTGGTGACGCCACAACAGAACAAGTATAGCATGCCTGAGGCTTTTCGCGCAAGCATGCTCTACCTATCTGGCCGATGCGCCAGGAAAAATTACGCTACGGCACACAGTACGACGCGCTCACCGATGTCACCTTGCTTACCCCTGGTGTCGCTCTGAGTTGGCTGCGCCAGAGCGTGGAAGCGGCATGGCTGGTAGCCACTACCAGTGTATGCGTCACGCTAAAGGGAGCTTCTTGTCCCTGAACGAGTGGCGGCAACTGCGCATTGGGCGTTTGATAAGCTGTCTCGAAGCAGGGATCAGCCAGCCGTATCCCCAGATTGGTGATCTTCGCCAGCGCCTCGTCGTAGGGGACAAGCTGAAAGGCTACCCGCGAATAGATAGGCGGCCCGTCTCCCAGCACCAGCGGAGTCGTTGGAGTGACTGCACTCCGTAGAATGCCTGGCCCGCAGGTATACCCAATGTCTGCAAAGTTCGGCAAGTTCGCGAAACTATGGAGAGCGACCACGCCTGGCGTGTAATACTGCAACTGGTATGTCTATATACGTCCAAGTAGCGCATCATCTATGGTCAGCGGTGTCAGATAGACAAGCAGGCTGTGCCATCGCTGAAAGATGGCTTGCTGGCTGAGGGGGCGCCAACGCGTGAGCAGTGTCAAATGCTGCCCATTGATGGTAGCGGCTGAGGAGGTAGGACAGAACAAGGACGGTTGCAGGCCGAGATTGGTCACAATATGTATCGCCTGCTCATAGGATACATAAGATGCGAATGTGACATCGCAGGTGGTATAGAACCCTAACGGATAGGAGCGCGGCGTATCCTCACAGGAACCGGCGACGCTATTTGTCGCCTGGGGAGATTGTCCGAAGATACCAAAGACAACTAGCGCCAACACGAGAGCCAGAAGCAGGGTGAGCGGCAGGCGCCCGGAGAGATACCGTCGCCCATTGTCTTTCCCCTCAGAATAGTATTCCCGTTGTTCCTCAAGCTCCTCAACCTTGTCTGCCATGTGAACGACACCTCCACTATTGCGTCGTTGTTGGATGATAGGACAGCGTTGAACATATGAAATTAACACAAGTATTGGCGATGATGGCGTGCGCCGACCACATGGTTAGTAGTAAACCAGACACGCCGCCAGGGGTAGCGCCGCTACGACAGAAGGCGCCCATCGGCCTAACTATGAGCCAGCAGCGCGTCGATCTCTTCGGCGGTGGGCAACGAGGGGAGCGCGCCTTTGCGGGTGGTGGCAAGCGCGCCTGCCGCATTGGCCCGGCGCAATGCCTCATCCGCAGGTAGCCCATTCGCCAGCCCGGCAGCCAGCGCGCCACAGAAGGCGTCGCCAGCCGCCGTCGCATCAATAGCGCGCACGGGGAACGGCGTGAGCATTCCCCATTGCTGTTCACCTGAGGCAGCCAGTGGGCCACGTTGCGCCGCCCAGACGGCTCCCTGTGCGCCAAGTGTGACGATGGCCGCGCTCACGCCCTGCGTTAGCAATTGCTGGCAGGCTGCCTGCGCCGAGGCGGGATCGTCAATCGCTGCGTCTGTCAGCGCCGTCGCCTCTACCTCGTTGGCGATCAGGAGATCGAGCAGGGGGAACATATCGGGCGCCAGTGGTCGGTTAGGGATGGGCGCGGTGTTGAGGATGGTTGTCATGCCAAGGCTATGCGCGTGGCGCAGGGCAGCCTCCACTGCCGCGACGTTTGTTTCAAGCTGGGCGAGGAAGATCGTCGGCGTACTTTCGGTGGGCGCATGTGTGGCGGCAAGCGCATCGAGCGCGCGGGTGGTTTCATCTGGTGTGATGGTCAGGTTGGCGCGTGGCAACGCCAGGATCATGTTTTGTCCGCTGTCGGCGCCGATCAGGATCAGCGCGACGCCCGTACCCGTTTGCTGGTCGCGCGTGATATGCGTCGCGTCAATATGCTCGCTGGCAAGCGTGGGGAAAAACGACTCGCCAAAGCTATCGGCGCCGACGCGCCCGATCAGCGCGACATGCGCTCCACAGCGCGCCGCCGCCACCGCCTGGTTGCATCCCTTGCCGCCCTGAAAGGTCTGGAAGTCGTTCCCCGGCAGCGATTCACCCGGCGTCGGCAGCCGCGTTGCGTAGCCCACCAGATCGGTCATCAGGCTGCCTAGAACGATTACATTGCCAGGCATATGTGTCGCTCCTTTCGTTCGGATCGCAGATCGAGGAATGCAGGCAAATCAACACAAAAAGTGTGAGCGCGTTCACGGCCAGTTCGCCGTGGTCTCTGCTATACTCTTTGGTGTGAGGTCTAACATGCTCACACCTTTACACGTTGTCGCCAATGACTTCGTATGGCTTCGTATGGCTTCGTAGTTGGCCTCACATCCGCGCATTCTGGCACATTCTGGCGTATGTTGGTAGTTGTTCGTCGTATGTCGTATACACTTGTTGAAACAGTCATTGAAACACCTGCTTAGCCATTGAGATCATTCTACATGTCTGGAGGACGTACATGACCCCGCAACTGACCGTACCCTATCCCGCTGCTCTCACCGTCACCGGTTCCGCCTGGCATAGCAATCTGGCGCGCAATGGCCGTGTGGCGCTTGCCAAGCCCACCATCTCCATTGGGCGTATGGAAGACAATGATATTGTGCTCTCCGACCCACTCGTCTCGCGCCACCATGCGATGGTACGGTGGTCGCCGTCGGGTGGCTATGAAGTGGTTGACCTCGGCGCGGCGAATGGCGTGCTGCTGCAAGGCCAGCATATCCCCGGCGTGGCGCCGTTGGCCCCAGGGCAGGTGCTGCGGATTGGCAATACCGACATCGCGTTCAATCCTTTGCAGCCCGAAGAACTCTCAGCGATGAGCGCGGAAAACGCTGTGCGATCCGAGCCACCTGCCAACCCCAACGCCGAGATGGCGACGGTGCGTGTGCCATCGGGCGCCATTCCGCAGCTACCTGTCATGCCGCAGATGGCGCCGGGTATGCAGGGGACGCCGATGAGGGCTTCCGGGGCGCAGGGCATGACGGGCGGCGCTCCAATGGCGCCGGGAGCTATGGCTATGCCCTATCCTTATCCCTATCCCATGCCAGCGGGGAACGCATTCAGCCAGTGGTTGCAGCGGCTGCTGAAGAAGTGGTGGTGGCGCATTTTCCTGATCGGCCTGGGCGGCCTGATCGTCGCCGAGGTTGCGCAGGGATTGACCGGCAACCTCAACTTCGTTCCTATGATTCTGGTGCTGGCGAGCGCGCTGGTGCCCGTCACCTTTGTCGTCTATTGTTGGGAGCAAAACGCGCTCGCCGATATTCCGCTCTCGACGGTCGGACTGGCGTTCCTGGGTGGCGCGACGGTCGGGCTGATCATCGCGGGCGTCACCGAGGCGATCTTGCTGCCATCCGGCGGAGGCGGCCTCACCTTTCCTGAGGCGGTGATCGTTGGTCTCTGCGAGGAGACCGCGAAGGGGCTTGTCGTCTTCTACTTCCTGCGCGATAAACGCATCCGCACGGAGCTTGATGGACTGATTCTTGGCGCGGCGGCGGGCATGGGCTTCGCGACACTCGAAACGGCGGGCTATGGGTTCAACGGGTTCATCGGTGGGTTCATCACGTCGTTGCAGACCCAACTGCAAAACAGCCAGGGCAACGCAAGCATTCTCCTGGCGCTCAACTCTGGCATCAGCCAGATGAACAGCGAACTCTTTCTACGCATGGCGCTGGCAGCGTTTGGTCATGGCGTATGGACGGCGATCATTGGCGCGGCGCTCTTCCGCTACCGTCAGCGCCCGATCACCGAAAATCTTGCCAATGTGGCTGTCGCCTTTGGTATCTCAGTGATTCTGCATGCGCTGTGGGATGGCGTGCCGATCCTGGGCATCCTGTTCGACATCGTGGTGGGGCCGCTTTTCCTGCGCTTCTTTATTTGGGAATCGCTTGAGCGCGCCAAGCTGGGGCTGTATGCGCCGCCGCCTGCGCCGTTGTGGGTAGCCATCCCGAATGCGTTTATGGGCTTCTTCAACCAGCTTTCGCAGCGGTTCGGTGGCTCGCGCCAACCGGCTTACGCTTACGCCGGATATGGTATGCCCATGCCAGTGGGTGGGATGTATCCGCCGATGCAACCCATACAACCGATGCAGCCGATGAGTGGGCCACAGATGGGCCAGATGGGCATGCCTCCAATACAGCCCATGCCACCTATGCAGCCAATGGGACAGATGCCTGGGCCGCAACCGCCGCGTGTCTGCCAGAACTGCGGCACACCCAATCATCCCGAGGCTATGACCTGCTCGCGGTGCGGCGCGCCGTTGCGATAAGATATGTGATAGTGGCGTCACAAGCAGCCGGGGAACGTCGTATGAGCGCCAAGCCAAAAGAGGCCATATCTTCCAACATGCCCAGGGTCGGCGCTCACGATGACCGACCGTCGGAGCCAGCGCGTGATAGCCTACGCCAGTTCAGACTCGCCATCGCGGCGATGCGCCCGCGCCAGTGGACGAAAAATGGGTTGGTCGTGCTGGCGCTGATCTTCGCGCATAAGCTGTCCGATGTGGGCGCGGATGAGCGGGTGGCGCTGGCGGTTGCCGCCTTTGCGCTTGCGTCCAGCGCGGTCTATATCATGAACGACTGGGTAGATCGTGATCGTGACCGGCTGCATCCGCGCAAACGCTTCCGTCCGCTGGCGTCGGGCGCGCTCAGGCCATCCGTTGCGTTCGTCACGGCAGTGCTGGCGCTGCTAGGAGCCACAGGGCTAGTGGTATGGCTGGGGCTATGGCTGGCGCGGCTCTCCGATCCGTTTGCCATGTGGGGCGGAAGTCCGCTGCTCTTCGCACTGACACTGGGCGGCTATGTCGCAGTGAACGTGGTCTATTCGCTGTATTTGAAGCATCAGCCGCTGTGGGATGTGTTTATCATCGCGCTGGGGTTTGTGCTGCGAGCAGTGGCGGGCGCGCTTGCCATACCGGCGCCGATCTCGCCGTGGTTCTACCTCTGCGCCACCTTCCTGGCGCTGTTGCTGGCGCTGGGCAAGCGTCGCGCCGAACTGGTGGCGCTGACCGATGGCGCGGCGAACCACCGGAGCAACCTGGGCGCGTATACCATCCAGTTGCTCGATCAACTCGTGACAATCATGGCAACCTGCGCGCTGATCTCCTACAGTTTCTATACCTTTCAGGGCGAGAGTGCCAGCCATGCGCTGATGCTCACCATTCCGTTCGCGCTCTTCGGTGTCTTTCGTTATCTCTTTCTGATGTATACGCAGGGCGCAGGTGAGCGACCGGACGAGTTGCTCTGGCGCGACCGGCAGATATTCGTCTGCGTGGCGCTGTGGGGGATCGTGACGTTGGTGTTGCTGTACGGCTTGCCTCGTGTGTAGGGCGAGAGGGGCGGGTGAAACCGCGCCTAAGGGCTACGCCACAAAGGCCGCCTTCGCGGGCTACTACTTTGGATCGGCGCTGCTTCTGCGCGGATGGCATGTGAGTACGGAGTGGCGTTGGTGTCCTCCCAGGTGATATAATGCGCCAATGTCATTGCGTCCCCCTTGATGATAGAAGCACAAAGGACGGCAGCCTACGACAAAGCAGGAACGGGTGATCGATCTCGCGGCGGAAGGCCGACCTGAACGCGCGCTGTTGGCTGGGGTGGAAGCCACAGGCGATGATACGCTCTGGGATGTGAGCGATTCGCTGGCGGAGCTTGCGTCGCTGGCGCGCACGGCGGGCGCCGAGGTGGTGGGAACACTCTCGCAACGGTTGCCCACGCCGACGCCCAACCTCTATCTTGGCAAGGGGCGCGTCAACGAGCTTGCGCTACGCCGTCGCGATGACGAGTTTGACATGCTGATCGTTGACGACGAACTCTCGCCCTCGCAACAGCGCAACCTAGAGGAAGCGATTGACGCGCGCGTGATTGACCGCACCGCGCTCATCCTCGACATCTTCGCCCAGCATGCCCGCACCCGGGAGGGTCAGCTTCAGGTGGAGCTTGCGCAGTTGGAGTATCGCCTGCCCCGGCTGACCGGCCTACGTGATTCGCTGTCGCGCGTGGGCGGCGGCTCGCGTGGCGCGTCGGGCGGCGTGGGTGGCGCGATTGGCGTACGCGGCCCCGGTGAGACAAAGCTCGAAATTGATCGCCGTCGCATCCGTGCGCGTATTGCCGAACTCAACCGCGATCTGGAGGTTGTGCGGCGGCAACGCGCGACGCAACGCCAGCAACGCGCCTCACAATTGATCCCTGTCGTCGCTGTGGTCGGCTACACCAACGCGGGCAAATCCACGCTCTTCAACGCCCTGACCTCTGCCGGGACGCTGGTGGAAGATAAGCTCTTCGCCACACTTGACCCCACCACGCGCCATCTGACGCTGCCCACCCACCAGGAGATTCTGCTGACCGATACGGTAGGCTTCATCCAAAAGCTGCCTACCAGCCTGATCGCCGCCTTCCGTGCAACGCTCGAAGAGGTGGTGGAGGCCGACATCCTGTTGGAAGTGGTGGATGTGACGCACGAGAATGCGGTAGAGCAGAGCCAGACGGTGAACGAGGTGTTGGCTGAGCTTGGCGCGGCGGAAAAGCCACGGGTGACGGCGCTCAACAAGATCGATCTGCTGGCCGATCCCTCGGAGATAGATACCTCCATCTACCCCAACGCAGTGTGTATCTCGGCGGCGCAGCGGCTGAACCTGGATGCGCTGTTGCTCAAAGTGAGCGAGGTGATCGCAGAGGGAATGGCGCGAGTGCGTGTGTTGCTACCGTTTGATCGCGGCGACCTGGTGGAGTTGTTTCACCGGCGCGGCCAGGTACACCAGCAGGAAGATCGCGCCGACGGCGTGTTTCTGACGGGGCTGCTGCCGCACTCGCTGGCTGGCGCGTTTGCCCAGTACGAGGCTGCGCCGGAGAATACGGGTCGGCGGCTGGAAGCGACCCCATGAGCGCCAGGAGCAACAGTGATCCACACGATAGGCAGCGGGCGGGCGCGTCAACGCGCGCCTGGAGGCGACCCGCCACGAAGGCCGCCTACGCGGCCTCATATCATGCCAGTTATTATTGCTACTTGCTAGTGGTTAGTCCACACTGATTTGTTCAGTGGGATACAAGTGCGCCAGCTTGGTGCGGGCGTCCTGGGAGGTAAACTGCCAGTGAATGCAGCAGCGGTGGCGATT
>JAJPIU010000229.1 GCA_021324535.1 Pseudomonadota bacterium | reverse complement strand
AATCGCCACCGCTGCTGCATTCACTGGCAGTTTACCTCCCAGGACGCCCGCACCAAGCTGGCGCACTTGTATCCCACTGAACAAATCAGTGTGGACTAACCACTAGTGCTCTCGGTTATAGAATTGCGGCTTTACGCAGGCGATCAATCTCTTTCCACAGGCGCGACACCTCACGGCGGGCGGCCTGCGCGAAATCGAGATCGCTGGACGCATAGATGACGCTGCGCGAGGCGCTGATCACCAGACCGTGACGCTGGCTATCCAGGCCGTATTTGATGACTGGTTCAAGCTCGCCGCCTTGCGCGCCCACCCCTGGCACGAGGATCGGCAGGTCGCCGACAGCCTCGCGTACCAGGCGCAACTCTTCGGGATAGGTCGCTCCCACTACCAATCCGCAGTTGCGTTGTGTGTTCCACTGGTTGGCCACCGTGCGCGCCACATGCAGGTAGAGCGGCTCGAGATGCTGTGTGGCCGACTGGGCGGACGCATTTGGATCATTTGGCGGACGGAGCAGCAAGCCCTGAAACTCGTCGGAGCCGGGATTTGATGTGCGGCAGACAATGAACTGCCCCTTGTCGGCGCGCTCCAAAAAGGGAGCGACGCCTTCCTGACCAAGATAGGGATGCAGCGTCACGGCGTCGGCGTTGAGCGTATCGAAGACTGCGCGGGCATAGGCGCGGCTGGTATTCCCCATGTCACCGCGCTTGGCGTCGAGAATGATGATCACATCCGGGTAACGCGCGTGGATGTACTCGATGGTGCGGTTGAGCGCGCGTATGCCCGCATAGCCGTATTGCTCGTAAAACGCGCTGTTGGGCTTGAATGCGCAGACCAGATCGGCGGTCGCGTCAATAATCGCCTGGTTGAAGGTGAGTAGCGCTCCCTCGATCACCGCGCTGGATCGGCGCTGCTGGCGCGCAAGCCAGCCGGTGTTGGCGCCGCGCACACTTGGAGGCAGACGCTCGTATTCTGTATCCAGCCCCACACAGAGCAAGGATTGTGAACGCTCCCAGCGCCTTTGCAAACGGTCAATAAAGGCGGTGGGCTGCAATTGCCGCGTGCTGGGCGCTTGTGCGCGCTGCCCAGTTCCCCTGGTGGTTTCTTCCGACGACGTGATGCTCATTCTCGCTCGCTTCTTTATGCCATAAGCCTTCGCCCACACGATATCCCGTCATACAGTATACGCCACTATGTATACCTTCGCATATATATCTGAACGTTTGTACAGGCCGATCATCACAGATCGTCACTGAGCGCCATCTGAGACGCGGCTTGGGGTATTGGTGGCGCGCAGGGCGTTGTCTCCCTGGCGAGCTTCTGTCATAGGCAGGCTCAGCGCCAGGGGCAGGTCATCGTCAGCGGCGATGCGGTTGAACCGCTCGGCCCCGCAGACCAGGCAGCGATGCGTCAGGACGTATTCGCCGTTGCGCCGCTGGAAGTGGCCAATCGGCTCCATCAGGCCGCCACATCGGCTGGCGCGGTCGCCCGATACCTGGGCATCCACATGGCGCGAATAGAGGCAGTATGGGCAATGGTTGCGATGATGGCCACCACTGGGCAGGGGAGGCACAGTCCGCCCACAGTGGCCACAGGTGAAGGGCGCCTCTGACCCTATGGCATGCGCTGCGGCTGAGGTCTGCCTATCGCGTCGGCTGCGGCCATCGCGTAGATGTTTGCTGGCGCTGTGATGTCTGGCTATGGTAATTGCTCGCTCTCAGGTTTGAAGTCGAAGCTCCTTACTCATTCTTTGATCTTCGAAGGGTTTTTCGTGTAGAAGGTGGTATATCCACACACTGAACACACAAGCGCCCAGAGTTCTGTGAACCCACCTGTAATGCCGGGAAGAGCCGTTCCTGGTTTGACGAGACGAACCGAGTTGACACCTTCGGCAAGGAAACGTTCTCCCCCGCATTGCGGGCAAGGTGTTGGAGAGGGAGCGGGGGCTTCTTGCGATGGGTGTTGGCGCGCCATGGCACACCTCCTTTCTATCCATATTGTAGTTACCCACCGCAAGACACTGTCTATCAGGCCAACAGGCGCCAGCGCGCGTTTCCGCTACCCCGAAACCTGTCAGACCACCGTCTTCTATCACCCCTGATAGCGCCAGATATGCACCGAGCCATCCACGCTGGCCGAGGCGAACTGCGTCCCATCGGGCGACCACGCCAGCCCAAAGACAATATCCGTATGGCCGCGATAGACAAACTGCGTCGCGCCGGTTGTCGCATCCCACAGGTAGATCACCTTTGTATCGCCGCCTGAGATGATATGTTTTCCGTCGGGCGACCACGCCAGTGCGTAGGATTGGGTATTACCCTGGCCGGTGTAGCTCACTAGCGTCTTGCCGGTTGCCGCGTCCCATACCCGCAGCGAGTTTCCACTCAGGACGGGATTATACGCGCCTGCCGCGCCCGTGCCTGAGGCGATGCGCTTGCCATCCGGCGACCATGCTACCGACCAGACGGGCGCGCCGTTGCCGGTGTACGTCACGAGTGTTTTGCCGGTCGTCGCATCCCACACCTTCACCGAACCGTCGTGGCTGGCCGAGGCGATGCGCGTGCCGTCGGGCGACCAGGCAATCTGCGCGATGGAGTCGGTCTGACCGGTATACTCAAACAGCATCCGCTGGCTGGCGACATCCCACACCTGCGCCGTGTTGACGCCCGTGCCCCAGGCCAACCGCTTGCCATCGGGCGACCAGGCGATTCCCTCGATGCCGTTCTGCCCTCCGTTCAGCGTTGCCTTCACCTGACCTGTCGCTGCGTCGAGAATACGTACGACGCCGCTATCGCTGCCCTCCGCGATTGACTTGCCATCCGGTGACCACGCAAGCGCAAAGATATAGTCGTTACCACCATTACCGGCGTTGGGCGCGGCGTACTTCCAAACCAGCTTGCCGGTCGCCGCGTCTATTACCTGCACGGTGTTATCGTTGCCCGACGAGGCAACCAGTTTGCTATCAGGCGACCACGCCACCGCGATCACCGGGCCGGTATGACCTGTGAAGACAATCGTCGCCGCTGGGCCGGTCGGTGCAATGGGCGTCGGTGTGCCATGCGCCGATCCGCTCCCATTCGTGTTAGCGCATCCGCTGGCCAACAAGGCGATGAGCAACAGGGTCGGCAGGAAGAAAGACAACGGCAAACGCTGACGTAAAACAAACGCTCTCGTTGTCGTAGATGGTGAAGTCAGGGCGCGCATACGCATACTACGCATACTACGCATACAGTGTAACCTCCTTTGCGTCACTGAGGCGTATTGTCCGCCAGGGCGGACGCCGAATACCATGCAAAGTCGGCAATCTATACCGGCAATCTATACCGGCAACCTTGCCGCGCTTCGCGATATACTTGTTGTGACCGCATATGAGAAAAGGGAGAGCAGATTGGCATGGCGTATGAAGACGCGCAGCAACAGGCGCAAAAACCACCCACGCCACAGCGCCCGTTTGGTGGACTGCTTCGCCACTACCGGCGGTTGGCTGCCCTCAGTCAGGAGGCGCTGGCCGAGCGCGCTGGCGTCAGTGTGCGCGCCATCAGCGGGATGGAGCGCGGCGAGGGGCACACTCCCTACGTTGCAACCGCTCAGCTTTTGGCCGATGCGCTCGATCTTACTGCCAGCGAACGCACGGAGTTTCTTGCCGCCGCTCGTGCGCCACATAGCGCCACCACCCGTCTGCCGCTAGCGCAACGCCCTCTCAGACAATCCAGCGTGCCAGCTAGCGGCGCATCGCCCTGGGAAACGCCAGCTTTTTCTCCTGTGCAGCATTCACAGCATCCGCAGCCGCTCTGGCGCCTGTCTGATTTGCCGGTTCCGCTCACGCCGTTGATTGGCCGCGCGCAGGAGGTCGCCCAGGTCTGCGATCTGCTCCTCCGATCTGATGTGCGTTTGCTGACTCTTTGCGGGCCGCCAGGTGTAGGAAAGTCGCGGCTGGCGCTTCAGGCGACGCAGACACTACGTGATGCAAATGCCTTTCCCGATGGGATCGCCTTTGTTGATCTGGCGGCGCTCAGTGACCCGGCCCAGGTGATCCCGGCGATTGCCCAGGCGCTACGTATCCAGTCAACCAGTGGGTGGGCGCTCAACGAGCGGCTGACCACAATACTGCGGCAGCGTCGCCTGTTGCTGTTGCTCGATACGTGTGAGCATGTGCTGGCGGCGGGCACAGAGGTGGTGGCGTTGCTTCAGACATGCCCAAGGGTAAAGGCGTTGGCGACGAGCCGCGCGGCGCTACGAGTGCGTGGCGAGTATGAGTTGCGCGTTCAGCCGCTCGCGCTTCCTGCCGACGCGATGAGCGCGGCTATGCCGGATGAGGCTGCACTAGCGGAGATTGCCGCATCGCCAGCGGTTGCGCTCTTCGTCAGGCGGGCGCAGGCGGTAGCGCCAGAGTTTTCGCTGACCCGCGCCAACGCGCCAGCCATTGTTGCGATCTGCCAACGGTTGGATGGCCTGCCGTTGGCCATCGAGCTTGCGGCGGCGCGCCTCACGGTCTTCTCATCACAGGAACTCCTTGCACGGCTCGAACATCGTCTGCCGCTGTTGACCGGCGCGGCGCGCGATCTTCCTGCGCGTCAGCGCGCCCTGCGCGATGCTTTGGCATGGAGCTATGATCTACTGGCGCCGCACGAGCAGAAAGTCTTTCGCTATCTTGCTGTCTTCGCGGGTGGAATGACCTATGAAGCCGTCGAAGCTGTCCTCCAATCTGCCTTACCCTCCACTGGCGACGCCGCGCTACAGCCTGTTATTGCCGATACGCTTGCCGCGCTGGAGCAGCAAAGTTTGCTTTCCATCCAAACGCTTCCTCTCGCTGAGTCTGGCGCTCTCTCGAAGGCACGCCTGCGTCTGCTCGATACGCTTCACGAATACGCCGAAGAGCAATTGCTGGCGGCGGGTGAGGCGCCCCAGGCGCGACGAGCGCACGCGCGCTACTTCGCTGCCCTGGCTGAGGCAGCGGAGCAGGCGATGCGGCAGGACGATACAACCCTCTGTGAGCTTCTGTCCGCTGAGCTAGAGAACCTCCGCGCCGCGCTGCGTTGGGCCACTGGCGAGGCCAAGCGAGGAGATAGTGAGGCGCTGACGCTTGGCCTGCGGCAGGGCGCGGCGCTTGGGCCGCTATGGTATCAGCTTGGTCAGGCGTCCGAAGGTTCACGCTGGCTGGCCGACCTGTTGCGGCTGGCGCGGCGCCAACCGGATGATGAGGAAATGCAGATAGCCACTGAACAGGCGCGGGCGCTCTATATGGCGGGCTGGCTGGCGCTGGATCAAGGGGATCGCATTCGCGCCGAAGAACTGCTGGCGGAGAGCGTCGCAGCGTATCGGCGGCTTGACGAACGAGGCGCGTTGACTGACCGCGCGCATCTGGCCGAGGCGCTTGATCGCCTGGCTTCGGCGCGCTGGCGACAAGGCAAAGTGGACCCCACATCCGAGGCGCTGATCGAGGCGCTCGGTATACGTCGCCAGCTTGGCGAGCCTGCCGCGCTCGCGATGGCGCTTTTGCGCATGGGCATTCTGATGATGAACCAGGGCCGCTATGATGGGGCGGAAGCGGCTTTCTACGAGGCGCTTACCCTCTATCGCATGGAGGGTATGAAGTGGGGCATTGTCTATACACTGACCTATCAGGGCGAACTGGCGCGCCTGATGGGCGCTCCTGAGCGCGCGGCGGCGCTCTATGAGGAGGCTCTTGCCCTTGCCCGGCGCAGCCAGAACCGGCGTGCGTGCGCGTATATTCTCAGCGAACAGGGCGCGCTTGCCCAGGCGCAGACGCATCTCAATCTGGCAAAAGAACTGTATCGGGAAAGCATGGTGGCGTACCGGGCTGTTGGCGCTATCGGCGAGGCAGCGTTGATGTCGCTGGCGCTTGGCGACCTTACCTGTGAAGCTGGCGACAGGCAAGAAGGGCTGGCGCGCTATCAGGAAGGGCTGAAGCTTCTTCATGACGTATCAATCGCCGATGGCGTAATCGCCAGCATCGAGCGTATCGCCAGCCTCTTCGCCAGCGCCAACGCACATCAGGAGAACCAAGAGATTATCCTGCGGGCGACACGGCTCCTCGGCCTCTGCGCAACAGTTCGCACGCGCCTCGGATTTCCCTCCTCGGCTGAGGATACGCGCCGACGTGAGTCTGCGCTCGCCCTGGCGTGGGAATCGCTTGGCGAGCAGCGCGTGGCCCTGGCGTATGAAACCGGCGCCACGCTTACACTGGAGCAAGGCGCCGCCATCGCGCAAGAGTTTGGGTCGGAGGGGGAAGACTAAAGCGGCTCGTTGGCGCTGTCGCAGACGACCTGCGCCTGACGCCAGCTATCCACCCACAGACCGACCACACGCACCGGCAATCCCCATCCGGCGACCACCTTCGCCGCCTGGCGGATGTTCTCCCTATGCTCCTCTTCGCTTACGGGGTTGGCCGCGCAGCCATCGTGCCCGGCGATGGCGACAATGGTGGAGTTGTGCGCGCCGACGGAGACCTCCACCGCCTGGCGTATCTCCGCTATCCGCTCAGCGGGCGCCCCACTCGCGAGAACGCCGTCAGCGCCCGGCTCAGTGACCATATCAACGTATTTCACTTGGCCGTTCGTCGCCACCCAATCGGCCACAGGTCGTTGGGCGCGCCCGTCAATACAGTTGATCGCCGTGCCAAAAGGATCGTTCGCCATAGTCTCGTTTCACTTTCCTTCCAGGATAATTCACCGCCTGGCGTCGGGGCTATATGCGCCATAGCCCACCGAGCCGCGTTTGTCTCATCCACACTATAGCACAACGGAACCGCCCTTCAGGCCACAAACTGGCCACAAACTGGCGATCTCATAGCCCACGCGATACACTACCCGTGTGTGACCCGGAGGAGGAAGGCGCATGAGTCATGAGCATTGAGGGATCGGTTGCAGTGCGCGATCTGCTGCCGCTGTTGCGCGCTTGGCGTCCTCAGGTGATTGCAGGCGCTGGAGGGTTGGGGCGCGCTGTCACCTGGGCAAACACCATGCGACCGCGTCTGCCTGCCTTTGAGGGCTTGCGACCGGGCGATCTGGCGATCCTCTCGCTCAGTGCCCTGCGTTCGTTCAATACACAGGCCCCGCTGACCCTCTCAGGCGCCATTGAGCAATTGTCCGAGATGGGCGCCTCGGCGGTGGTTGTCATTGGCCTTTCTGCTGCGAACCAGGCGGAAAATCGTAGAACAAACGCCCTCAATGGAACAGGCGCGCCGTCCGAAGGTCGGAAACTCGTTGCGCTGGATGACCTTCGCCGCCACGCCGACGGCCACGCGTTGCCTGTGGTGGCGCTGGCTGCTGAAGTTTCCCCCTCCGAGGTGGAACGCGCTGTGATCGCCTATGTGGTGGAGCATCGCCAGCACAGCGCCACCGACGCCCTGCGCGCCAGCCTGCGCAATGAAACGCTCGACGCTCTGCTGACCGGCGCCTACGTCGGCGAAGCGCAGATGCGCGCCCGCGCCGCGCAGTTGGGATTCGACCTTGCGCAGCAGTACATCGCCCTCTGGGTCGAGCTTGTCGAGCCTGTGGAGGGAGGCTCAGCGCCACGCCGCGCGTCCATCGGAACAGGCCACGCCGAGCAGCTTGCCGAAACGCTGGGCGTCGCGTTGGGCGCCTGGGCGCGCGTGCGCCAGCGGGCACAGATGGTTGGCGCACGCAGCGATGGCGAAGGAGATAGTCAGCCTCCACGTGAGCATGAAGAACGTGCAAGAGCGATTGGGCAGGGCGCACACGAGATAGCCTGGCTGGCGGCTATCCACGCGAGCGGGCGTGATCTTCAATTGGCGAGCAGAAAGCATCCGGCTGGCGCAGTGACGCCAGCGCAGGTGGTGGCGCTGCTTCCCCTTGCGCATGGCGCTTCAACCATGCCTCACACCGAATTGTCAGAGGGGAGCGCCTACGCCAGCCTGAGTGAACGCATCACGACGCTGCTCACGCGCACACTTGGCAAGGTCACAGGGAAGGGCGTCGGCGACGCGCCAGCCGCGCTCTGGATCGCCGGGCTTGGCGCGCCAGCCAGTGCGCCCGCTCAGGCGCGTCGTTCAGTTGAAGAGGCGCGCGACGCCGCACGGCTGGGTGGCGTCGTCTTTGGCCCTGGCCGCGTAACGAAGCCCGCCGACCTGGGAGTCTATCGCCTGCTGCTGGCGCTCCGCCAGACCGGCGAACTCGAAGCGTTTGTGCGCCAGACGCTTGCCCCATTGCAAGCCGAAAGTCGTAGCGGCGAGGCGCTGATCGAAACGCTCGAAGCCTTCTTCGCCTGCAACGGCAATCTCTCTGAGGCGGCGCGGCGGCTTGGCCTGCATCGAAACTCACTGCTCTATCGCCTGGGGCGCGCCCGCGAACTGCTTGGGCACGACCTCGACGACCCCGAGCTGCGCCTCGCGCTGCAACTGGCGATCAAGTCGCAGCATGTGCTTCGCCTGCTCGACTGGTAAACAGGTTCTGCTCACCCCCTTCCCGTGTGGGGACGGAGGCAGGGGGATAGGTTAGGGCAGAGCGCCGCCCTGCGAGCCGGAGGGAACCTGCGCATAGCCGGTCAGCTCCACATAGCCCTCGCCCGTCACCGCTTGGCCAGCCGCCTGCCCGCTGATCGCCACGGCGCCCTCCCAATAGGCGACGCCGGTAGATTGCGCCGTCACCAACTCCTGATCCTTCAACAGCGGCGTCAGGCTGAGCATCGCCTGTTCCACGGCGCTCGATCCGCTGAGTGTGACCTTCCAGCCGGAGGGATAGACCCCACCTGTGACGGGACTCGTCCACGAGCCGGTCGCCTGCGTCTGGATGGCGCTGGATGCGATCTCCTGCGCCGAGCCATCCGCCGCGACGGCTGTGCCAAACACCGAGACGGGGCGCTTCGCGCTATCGCGAATCACGTAGAGCATATACTCGGTGTGGTTGCTTAGTTGGATGCTGAACCAGTCCCATCCCGCGCCCGCCAGCGAGAGGAAGTTGCCCCACTGGTGATCCATCCACGCCTGGCCGGTCACAGTGATGGCCGTCCCGTGATCGTTTATCACACCTGTCACGGCCATCAGCGGACGCGAATAGTAATACGAAAAACCCGACGCGCCATACGAGATGATCCCATTGCCGTTGTGCAAGATGGCATGGGGAAGCTGATCGGTCAGATTGAGCGCGATGCTATAGTCAGCCGTCGAAGCGGAGAGTTGATCGTGGCCATTCAGCCCACGCATTGTCCAGCCGCCCAACGCCAGATTGAAGCCATTGGTTGAACCGGGCGCGGGTATCACCGAAGACGGCAAGAAGCCCTCGCGCTGGTCGTAATGGAACTGTCCGACGGTGATGTCGCTGATGGCGAAATGCGCCGCGTAGTAGGGTGAGAGACTGCCACGCAACGTCTGGAAAAACGTCAGCTCAAAGCCGTAGGTATGCGCCTTGCCTTGCGCGTCAGTCCCATGCAGATGGCCGGTGTAGTACCACCACTCGGTCATATCCTGGTGCGGCGCTTCGTCCTGCGGAAACTTCACAGGAGGCAGCGGCGCAGGGGTCGGTGTGTTCGATGAGACAGGCGCCAGCGTGCCCCCGCCATGAATCGTCCCCGGCGCGCCACACCCCGCCAGCAGCACGGATAGCGCCAGGATGGCAGGAAGCACAAAGAGGATGCGGGAACGGCGGACGGTTGGGCGGGTAGATAGACAGGCGAATGGCAGTGATATGTTGTCGGCAAGGTGGCGGGCGGCTAAAGCCGCGCCTAGAGGCCCCTGGCCACAAAGGCCGCCTGCGCGGCCTCTATTCAGGCAAGGCTGGTTGCCTTCCCTATTGGAGAACGTGGCAGGGAAGGTAGCCTTTTTTCGTGTAGACATTAGAAAACCGACCGTTTTTAGCTCATCCTTTGTCGAAGAAGAGGCCGCGCAGGCGGCCTTCGTGGAGCTAGCCTCTAGGCGCGGTTTCAACCGCCCGCCACCTCGTCCACCGCTCATACCTGCCATGGCTTTTCTCATCTCTCGCCTCCTGTCGTGGTCGTCTTGCCTTCCTGCGTATCTGGCGTATCTGTCTTTCTAACAATACTCTGTCTGCGACGTCCGTTCTGCCCGATGTCTGTGCTGACGCTCTCGTTGGCTGCCTGGACGGCTGGCGCGAGAGCGTGGCCCGTCGCATGAACCGACTCGCCCGGCAGGATGCGATTGAACGGCCAGGGCCACCACCAGTTGATCTCGCCTAAGAGGCGCATGGTGGCCGGAACGAGCAGCCCGCGTACCAGCGTCGCATCCAACAGAACCGCCAGCGCCATGCCCACGCCAAGCGCCTTGACGATCACCATATCCGCCGAGGCGAAGGCCCCGCTCACCAGGATCACAATCGCCGCCGCGCTGGTGATAATCGCCCCGCTGCGCTCAAGGCCAAGCGCCACGCTCTT
>JAJPIU010000272.1 GCA_021324535.1 Pseudomonadota bacterium | reverse complement strand
GGACATATACGGACATATACGGACATATGCGGCGGTTCGACAACACTTCACTCTACCCTGGATAGAGTGAACACAGAGGAGTTTGCGGGAGATGACTACTTACCCGTATCTCATTCTGCTGGCTTATGGCGATAAGACACGTCTGCGCTTCGTAGCGCATATCACACTTGAGGAGGGTTCGGTCACGCTGGATGTGCGTGACACAGAACAAGAGGCATGGCTTCGCGCATTTTTCTCTGTACCTCACATGCAGCCGATCGCTCAACTCCTACGGCCCGAGTTTGTTCTCCAAGGAATCAACCCGATTGGAGCAAAGAACAAGACAACGGATGGCTCGCCCCTATCACTCTATGTGTTCGCGCGCAAAGGGAGAGGGCAGGGATTGCCCTTTCCAAGCGCCGGAATATACCCTTTACACAACGCCATCCAGGTATACCTCGACACCGATGAGATCTTTGACTATGAGGACATTCAAGGCAAAGAAACAGAGGCGCGAAAGCTCATTCACCCCTGGGATCCACACATTCTCTCCCTGTTTATCCAAGAGCTTAGCGCCAAAGGGCCTGGGTGGATTGTGTTAGCGGCGCCACAGGCAGCATGTGGGGCGCTCTTCTCCCCTTCTTCTTACTATCCAGCCCTGTTACTGCCGCAGGTGATGGATGTGTTACCTCGGGATGCGCTGCCCCCTCGTCAAAATAAAAATACTAAAGAGTTGACGCCAAACGGGACAACCTTCCACCTTCGGAAGACTACCCCGTTTGACAGACACTCTCTGCTACGCCGCAGCCTGCGTCGCCTTCTGCGCGCGCTTGTAACGCGCAGTGGCAATCTCGGCAATCGCAATCGCTCCGATGATCAGCAGGATGTGCAGCCCCCGTAAGATGTATTGCGCGGCGGTTCCATCGGCGGGAACTGTCTGTGCAACCCCAATGATCGGGATCAGCAGCCCAACGAGAAACGTCACAATGGGGAACAGCACATTGCGCGCCTGCAATCCCTCCGCGATTCCAATGAACCACAGCAACGCCACCAGCAGGATGCCCACCAGCATATGGACGTTTATCCAGGTCTGCGTATCCCCCACACCCGTAAACGCATCCAAAATGCCCAGGATGACGTTGATTATCCACAGCGCGCGAAACGCCATATTGCTAATCGTGACCGCTCTTGGCATAGCGTCGTGTACACTTTCTTTCTTGTCACCGGCGGTCTCAACATGACCGCCATAATACCGTTATCGCAATCGAGTGCGCGCGAAAGGCGCCTTGCATAGCATACCGACCAAAGAGCCATCCTGGCAAAACACTCCCACCAGCCTCAATCCAACCGGCGCACACCAGGCACACAGAGCGCCAGCAGGATCAACGTCACATTCAGCGCGCCGCCCATCAGGAATGTCTCCGACGGCCCCAGACGATCCGCCCCTATGCCCGCCAGCGCCAGGCCAATCGGCGTCAGGCTGAGTGAGCCAAGCCAATCAATGCTGACCACCCGCCCCAACTTCTCGGCAGGCACAAGCTCCTGCATCACCGTCGCCCAGATCACCTCGAAGATACCCAGGCCCGCGCCAACACAGAAGGCCGCCACACCTGCGATGATTGGCAGATACGCACCATCGCTCTTCGTCGCCGGGAAGCCAAACGCCAGCAGCGCCGCATCCCCCAATAGCAGGCCACCATACGCGATCAATCCACGATGGCGCAGGCGTGGAAGCTGCCCCATCGCTAGCGTCGCCAGCAGCGAACCTATCGCGTTGGCGCTGAACAACGCGCCAAGCAGCCAGACTCCCTGCTGATAGACATCATGCACCAGCTTTGGCGACGCCACCTGCAACGGCGCTATCCCTATATTGAGCAATGACGCGACGGCAATCGTTACCCAGAGCCAGGGCGACCGTGTCACATAACCCAAACCCTCGCGAATGTCGGCGAAGACACCAACCAGCCCACGGCGCGCTACATTGGGAATGGCACGGAGCTTTTCACGGAGCTTTCGCCGCTGATGTGGGGTCACGGGCGTCTCGATAGAGTCAACGTCAACAGTGGCCAGCGTCGCCGCCGCTACCGCGCGTCCCTCTTCCTCTGGCGCGGGAAATGTCGCCAGCAGCGACCTTGCCTGCGCAATGACGCTCGCCTCGTGCGCGCTCTCCACCTCACCATGCGAAACATACCTGGCGGGTGTCTCGCTCTGCATCGCCATATCGCCAGGGGGCATGCGCAATGCCAGCAGGCAGCCGACGGAGAAGATAAACGTTGCCCCATCGAAGGCAAATGCGCTGGCGGGCGATGAAGCCGCAACCAGCGCTGCGCCAATCGCCGGGCCAATCAGGATGCTCAGGCTCCGTGTCAGGCTGCTCAGCGCATTGGCAGAGGGGAGATCATCAGTGGGAACAAGCTGCGGCGGTAACGATTGGTATGCGGGATAAAAAAAGGCGTCGGCCACCCCAAACAACAGTGTCAGCCCAATGAGATGCCACACCTGTAACAGCCTCATCCAGCCCAGCACGGCAATCGTCAGCACCACCAACGCGCGAGCGCCATCCGACCAGAGCAACACCAGCCGACGCGGCAGTCTATCTGCCACAACGCCGCCAAACAACAGAAAGGCAATCCGGGGAATCGAACCAGCCACTAACACGATCCCCATCGTGGTCGCAGAACCCGTCAACAGGAGAATCTGCCAGCCAAGCGCTGTGTAAAACGCGCCGTCGCCAAGC
>JAJPIU010000054.1 GCA_021324535.1 Pseudomonadota bacterium | reverse complement strand
TGTCAGCAAGCCTACCATGCGCGCAGCCAGAGGGCCAGCCACACCGCTGTGGCTGGCCGGATGGCAGCGCCAGTGCGTATACTTCTGCCAGTAATGTCATTGACGCTATTGTTGCTATTGTTGCCGTTGACTCCGTTTCAGCGCAAGGAGAAAACCGCTATGGCCACACATCTCCAGGGTGAACAGACGCCCGCCACCGGCTGGAATCTGTTCGCCGCGACGCTCGAAGCTCTTCTGGCCGACCCAAAGCATGGCCCCACGCCGCTCAGCCTGCTCGATAACCTGCGTGAGCGCGAGGGAGAATACCTCTACCCCGACGACATCAAGAGTCCCTACGAGCTGGTACATCGTGAGCGGCTGCGACGCCTGCTGCACTCACGCACGACGCCGGGGAGCTATCCCACGCTCAATCGCGACGATATGGCGCGCATCCGCCGCTACTTTCATCTGGAGCGCGAAGAATTGCTCCGGCTGGATGCGGCGCTGATCACGCTCTCCATCGAGCGCACCATCAAAGAGCGGCTGGACGCTGGCAGCGGCAAAGCGGCAAGCTACGAGGCCGCCAGCCGTGCACACCCCATCGCCGAGCGCCTCTATCCCTTGATCCTCGCCGAGCTTCAACAGACGGCCGACCACGGCGATACGGCGTTCGAGCACGATTTCCGCAGCGCGAAAGGACACCTCAACATGGACGACGGGACGAATCTGGCGGGTGAAGACGCGATCTATCAGGCGTTGGAGCCTGCGCTCGATGCGATTGACCGCGCGACGCTGGCGCTGGCGATGAGTCATCAGCATGCGCAGACCAGCGAGCAGATCGAACGGGCGCAGACAGCAGAACATGCCTTCAGTGAGGCGCTGAGCATCCTCGACGAGATCGAAGAGCACGCCATTCGCGACAGCGAGCCGTGGCGCGCCTGGCAGGCGGAGGCGAAGCGTGGGCTGGTTGAGGCGCAGGAACGGTTGGAAGATTTGGGGGGATGAGGAGCAGGAGCCATGCCTATTCTTGATAGAAGACGATTCGGCGGCGCGGGATGCAACCGGTCATTCCCACCAAGAAGAAAGAGCGCCCACAACACCTCTTCGACCGTGCGCTCTATCGGGAACGCAACCGCATTGAACGCTGTATCAATGGGTTGAAGCAATACCGGCAGGTCGCCACCTGCTACGAGAAGTTGGCAGTGAACTACCTGGCGATGGCGCCTCTCGCCGCAATCTTGATGTGGTTATGAATGTGCAACCAGGCCCTAGTAGTATCAACCGCTAACCGATCATACCTGCCCTTACTCTTACCTACTCCGGCGCTTGCGTGAGTTGCACTGTATGAATCTGCGCAATCTGCGCAATGGCCTGCCGGAGGTGGTCAATCTCCTCTTCGGTGTTATAGAAGCCAGTGGAGATGCGGTTGGCCTCAGGGTCATGGGTATCGCGGATCAGGATACCCGCTGCTTCGAGCTGCGTGGTCAGCTCGCTTGACGCTATTCCCTCCACTCGGAAATGCACCAACCCAGCCATGTGGTCGCGCGGCGTCAGCATCGTCACCCCATCAAGGGTGCTGAGCGCGTCATAGCAATACCGTCCGAGTGTGGCAATACGCTGGTAGACCCAGTTCCACCCGATCTCCTCGCCGAGCCAGCGGAGACTGGCCTGCAACGCACGGAGTCCAGCGGGAGAGACGGTAGAGATCTCATAGCGCTGCGCGCTGTTGGCAGGCACATAGTGGCCCTCGTGATCGCTCATCCCAGGCTGAATGCCAAAGTAGCCCATGAAAGTCTGCTGGATGTCGCCAAAGCGATCCCTGCGCACAAACAACGCCCCTGTACCGTCAGGGCCACAGAGCCACTTCTGCCCGGAACAGGCGTACGCATCCACCCCCAGTTCGTACACGTTCGAGGGAACCATCCCAGCGGCTTGCGCCGCATCGCAGATGAACAGCGCGCCTACGCTATGCGCCAGATCAGCGAGTTCACGCACTGGAAGCGTCATGCCGGTCGCCCAACTCACATGTGAGAGGACAACAGCTCTCGTGCGCGGACTCAGGACGCTTCGCAATTCCTCGAGCGGGTCACGGCCAGGAAGCGCGATCTGTGTCATCCGAATCGTGACGCCATACCGCTGATGGAGGAGATAAACTGGGTACAATCCGCCGGGATGTTCGGCGACCGATGTGACGACCTCATCACCTGGCTGCCAGCGCAATCCCATCAGTGCAATGTTCATGCCTTCCGTGGTGTTATGCGTGAGCGCGATCTCAGTGGGATCACACTGCAACACAGACGCCAGAGCGATTCGCGCGTCGCCCAGGTTTTGCAGCAGCCGGGTGAACGCCGCCGAACCGATGCGCCCCTCGCTGAGGTCTCGTGCGGAACTGGCGACCAGCGCGTCATGGCTGCGCGTTGGCAATGGCCCATTCGTGCCCGCATTGAAATAGAGGTACCGCCGGGTCACAGGAAGCTCTGCGCGAATAGTTTCAATTTTCTCCCTATCGGACGGGAGCGCCTGTTGTGCCTGGTGCGTCGTCTGGATCTGATCGTTAGGGCCGATCTGCTCTTGGGATTCCATCGTCACCTCCCGTTCCTCTTGAGATACTTCTGAAGCAAACGAAAAAAGTTGGGCATCTCGCTCCGCGTCGCTCAGCAGGAGTGTACCAGTTGAGGCACGTCCACACCTCATCACTGAGTTTCCGCCATAGGGTTGGGAACTCCTGCCAGGGGGTCGTCGCTGGTACCACCGCTATTGGGCGTGCTACACCTCTTTCACGGTCACTTGGTAATTCATGGTTCCTCCCGCATCAGCCCCGATATGGGATCGTGCGTCAACGAGACATCCCTACAGTATCGGTACAGAGGATAACACATCTCTGGAACAGGTGTCCAGGACGCCTTGTAGATCACGCCACCAACTGAGACTCCTCCAACTCTTCCGACCGGGGGAGGCTGATCCACTGCTGTATCCTGCTGTAGTGGCGGTACATACGTGATCTCGGCGCCGCTTGTGGAGCGTCGCCTACGCTTGACTGAGTGTAACAGGCAGGTGTTTGACACCAAAGACAATCAGGCTTTCGAGCGGCTCCAACGGCGCCATTTCCACCCGACGCAAATGGGGGATGCGTTCGAGCATGCGGCCCAACGCAATGCGTGCTTCCAGGCGGGCGAGTGGCGCGCCCAAGCAGAAGTGGATACCATGGCCGAACGCGATGTGCCGATTGGGGGCACGGATAGGATCGAAGCGGTCGGCGAGGGGGAAACGCGCCTCGTCACGATTGGCCGACCCAATCCATGCCAGCACTGCGCTCCCCGCAGGAATGGTCACATCGCTCAGTGTCACATCCTGGAGGGTTGTACGGAACATAGACTGCACCGGCGAACGATAACGCAACACCTCTTCAATGGTCTTCGGCAAGATTGTCTGCTCCTCGCGGAGGCGTTCCCACTGACCATGCTGCTCGTCGAAGCAGAGGATGGCGTTGCCGATCAGATTGGTGGTCGTCTCATTGCCCGCGACGAGCAGCAGTATGCAAAATCCGAGTAATTCCGGTTCGCTCAAGTGTTCGCCGTCGATCTGCGAGGCCAGCAATGCGCTGATCAAGTCTTCGCGCGGCTGCTTCCGTCGCTCGGCGATGAGGCCCTGGAAATACTGACCCATCTCTGTCTGGGGGCTGCGACCAGTCATTCCTGTCGCCTGCGATCCCATCACGACGGCGTCTGACCACTGCTTGAACTGCGCGCGATCAGAAGGCGGAACGCCAAGCAGTTCGGCAATCACCGTGACGGGAAGGGGAGTGGCGAGATCATCAATGATGTCCATCCTTATTCCCCTGATCCCTCCTGTTCCTTCCATCGCTCCATCACCACGCGCAGCGACCGCATCGAGGAACTCGTCCACTAGCGATGTGATACGTGGCTCCAGGCGGGCGACGGCGCTTGACGTGAACGCGAGAGTGACCAGCGAGCGCAAGCGACGATGGCGTGGAGGGTCTGCGCTGATCATGCTAGCCCCCAGTGGATCGCGCTGCCCCGTCTCGTCGCGACCTGCCGCCGACGAAAAGACGGCGTAGTCTGAGAGCGCGCGTTGCACATCATCATACCTGAAGACGTGCCACAGTCCAGAACGTGGATCGCGAACCACAGGCGACTGCTGGCGGTGAGCAGCATACCAGCCAAAGGGGTTAAGGGGGGAGAATGAGAAGGAAGTGGAAGTGGTCTCCTCAGGCATGATGCTAGCTCCTTGTTGTGGGGGACGACTTCCTGGCTGACGTAGGCGGCAGCCGGGGTTCTCACCTGAGAATCGTAGCGCAAGATGCGGAGCGACGCCCACCTGATGCACAGGGGAGGCGCCAGGTAGTGACAGAGATACCACCTCTGCGCGCAAAAGCACTCGCCCCCTTGCAACGTTCTGCCATGATCAAACCTTCTGCTCGTCCGCAACTGCTGCAGTGTTTGCTGGCGCTCGGCTCATCGAGATGCTACCCGCTTATTGCCCTCACCTTCTGTCATGCTTAGGGTCGGCAGTCTTGGCCTCCTGGATGGCGCCGCCAGCCCCACCAGGCTCGTGACCCGTGAAAGCATGGCGGGGGGAGGCCCTGTCCAGGCCGCCGCGTAGCGTAGAGCAACGAAGCGAAGCGGCGCCCGTAGGGTGTAGCCTGGACGGGGTACCCGCTGTGCTAGGGTCAGAACGGGCCTGGTGCGGGCGGCTCCACCCAGCCGCGCAAGAGTTCGACCTGCGACGGACGCAAAGGGTCGGCAGGATGGCAGTAATGCGGCCAACTTTTATTCCGATGCGAATCTGAGTTACTGGAAACTGTCGCACCTTGCTAAGTAGGTGGCCAGAAGGTCTTCAAGTATGGTAGGCTGTTCTTCAATGAACGAGGGGGAGGAAGGAGGGCAGCCATGCGCTTAGTCGAGATGACCGAAGAAGAGC
>JAJPIU010000197.1 GCA_021324535.1 Pseudomonadota bacterium | reverse complement strand
GCGTCTGGTGAAGCGTACAACGCAAACGCGGGTTTCATTGTAGCACAGGCCATTGCCCCCTTGACATGACCGGTTTTGGCGTCTATACTTAGAACAAATATTCGAGAAAAACGAGTCTTTCCCCACACCCATCACTCCCCAAGGAGCCATTTTGCCCTATGATAAGCCGAGGATTACTCTGGTTCGACGACGATACACACACCCCACTCCCACAGAAGATCGCCGAGGCGGCGATGCGCTATCGTGAGCGCGAAGGCTATCCGCCGACCGTCTGTGAGATGAATCCACAACAGCAGGAAGCGCTTGTCCTTGCGGCGGAGGCCGCCGCAGCCGCGCCAAAGCGCAAGCGCGCCGCCAAAGCCACGATGGCTGCTCCTGCCAAACCAGCCAAAGGCGCACGCGCCGGGATTGGATCGAGCGTGGCGACAGGCAAAGGACAGTTCGTCGTAGATACCTCGAAGCTGCGCATCACGCCGAATCCAAGCCTGCGCCCAAACTACATCCTGGTTGGCGTGGAGGCTGGCGAGGAGCCTACGCGCCTGCCTGGATTCGGGTATACTGAGGATGATGTGGCGCCACATGATCGCGCGGCGCCCGCGACCCCAAAGAAGGCGGCCCGGAAACCACGCGCGCCACGCCTGCCGCGACGCGCCACGGCGTAGGCGGGCGCAGAGGCGAGAGGATACCCTATGGCGCAGACCATTCGCGTGATGACCGAGGCGGATTTCCCAGCGGTTGACTATCTTTTGCAGGTGGCCTACGCTAGCTCCCGCACCTACGTCGGACGGCTAAGGCGGCAATTAGCCTTGCAGCCCGACGGCTGGCTGATCGCCGAACGTGACGGAGCAATGGTTGGCGTAGGTGGGATCACCGCCATGGGAAGCGTCGGATATATTGGGCTGGTTGGAACCGCTCCCGCTGCTCAGCGCCAGGGGATCGCGACAGCGCTAATGCGCGCATTGATGGCGGTCGGCGAAGGCGCTGGTTGTACATGTCTCCTGTTGGACGCCTCGAACGCGGGCAAGCCGTTGTATGAGCGGTTGGGCTTTGAGACGGTTGACACCGTAACGGTCTGGCGGCGCGAGGCCGATTCATCTACTGGCCTAAGCGGGGACAAATTCGCTGACGAGCAGGGGATCGCTCTTTTGCCATATACACAAGAGAGTGTTGCGCAGGTCGCGGCGTTTGACGCAAGCGGCTACGGCGCTGGACGTGAACGGGTGGTAGCGTCGTTTCTCGCGGACGATCCGGCGCTGGTCAGGCTGGCGCGCGATACGGCAGGAGTCATCCAGGGGTATCTCATTCTTCAGGCAGATGGAGACGCCATCGGCCCTTGGCTGGCGACCTCCCCATCGGCAGCGCGGGCGTTGCTGGCCTGGGCGCTCTCTTTCGCAGGGGCGCACACGCTCATCACACAGACTCCAGGCGCAAATCAGGATGGCGCCGAACTGCTCACCGACGCGGGCTTCACACCCATACGCTCGCTTACCCATATGCGCCGTGGCGCTCCCCTATCGCCTACACGCCGCCAGATCGTCTACTCTCAGGCCAATCTCGCGCTTGGGTGAGGCCGCTTCCTGCGGTATACTTCTATCGTGTGTGGCGCGCTTCTGAAAGGCGCTATGAAGTATGCCAAAGGGAACAACGACGCATGATTGAGCGATATACCCGACCGGAGATGGCGAATGTCTGGTCGGATGAGCATAAACTGGACATCTGGCTGCGTGTGGAGATACTGGTCTGCGAGGGATGGGCGCGCGAGGGGGCCATCTCGCCTGAAGACATGGAGAAGATACGCGCCGCCACGTATGACATCGCACGCGCACGTGAGATCGAGCGCGAGACCCACCACGATGTGATCTCCTTCCTGCGCTCCGTACAGGAAAAATTGGGGCCGGAGGGACGTTTCCTGCACCTGGGGCTGACCTCATCCGACGTGATTGATACCGCGCTGGCCGTGCAGCTTGTGGAGGCGGGTGCGCTGCTGCGTGAGCGGCTCGACGCCCTCACCGAGACCGTCACGCAGGCGGCGATACGCTACCGCACGACGCTCACCATCGGGCGCACGCACGGCATTCATGCTGAGCCAACCACCCTCGGCTTCAAACTGGCGGGCTGGGTGGATGAATTGCATCGCGCCCGCATACGACTCGACGCTGCGCTCGACGACATCGCCGTAGGAGCCATCTCAGGCGCGGTAGGCACACACGCCACTGTGCCACCACAGATCGAAGAATATGTCTGCCAGCAGTTGGGACTGCGACCGGCAGCCGTCTCCACGCAGATCATCCCACGCGACCACCACGCGCACTACGCGACCACACTGGCGCTGATCGGCGCCTCGCTCGAACGTATGGCGCTGGAGCTGCGACACTTGCAGCGCACCGAGGTGGGCGAGGCGTTCGAGCCGTTTGGGGCGCAGCAGCAGGGGTCGTCGGCCATGCCCCACAAGCGCAATCCCGAAAAGGCCGAGCGTGTCTGTGGATTGGCGCGCACACTACGTGGCTACGCCGTGACGGCGCTGGAAGATGTGGCGCTGTGGCACGAACGCGACATCAGCCACTCCTCCGCCGAGCGGATGATTTTGCCCGATAGCACGGCGACGCTGCACTATATGCTCTGGCTTTTCAACGAGATCATGACAGGGCTTGAGGTGGACGAGGAACGTATGCTGGCCAATCTCAACCTCACGCGTGGGCTGATCTACTCCTCACGCATTCTGCTGGCGCTGGTAGAAAAAGGCATGGATCGGCAGGAGGCATATAAGCTGGTGCAGCGCAACGCGCAGAAGGTCTGGCGCAACGAAGATGCAGGCGCGGGGCTGCTTGGCATGCTGAAAGCCGACCCCGACGTGATGGCGCGCATCACACCCGATGAGCTTGACGCTATCGCCGACCCGCGCGCGTACCTCGCCTATACCGACGAGGCGTTTGTCCGGCTGGGGTTGCTGTAACCCCCACCCCAACCCCTCTCCCGCCGCAGCGGGAGAGGGGCTTTTTTATGCTTGCAGCGCGGCCAGCAGCCCCGCCAGATCAGCGAACACATAGTCGGGGCGACGGGCGCTGGTGGCTTCGTTTGCCTGCTCCGCATCGGAGAGGCCGCTGAGCATGAGCGCGCTTGCCAGTCCGGCGGCGTGCCCGGCCACGATGTCTAGGTCGAGCGCGTCACCTATCACCAGCGTCTCGCTTGGATCGGCGTCCATCAGGCGGAGCGCCTGGTGAACGATCTCTGGCGCGGGCTTGCCGATCATCAGGGGAGATACCCCGCTGGCGTATTCAAGCGCCGCCACAATGGAGCCAGTTCCTGGCTCGAAGCCCTCCTCGATGGGCAGGCGTGGGTCGCGATTGACAGCGTAGAAGGCTGCGCCCGCCATGATCGCGCGCATGGCATAGCGCAGCCGGGGATAGGTGAGTGAGCGATCCAGCCCCACCAGCACGGCGTCAGGCCGCGCTTGCCCATCGTGCGGCGCCAGGGGGTCATCCGGCAGCGAGAGTGTTTGCAGGCCGACGGATTGGAGCATGCGCTCTACCGAAGCGACGGCAAGCGCAAAGACGCTGCCAGAAGGGAAACGCTGCGCAATCGCCTGCGCCGCCGCCCAGCCTGCGGTGAGCGTGCGTCCCTCTGGCTTTGGAACGCCAAGCCGCGCCAGCTTCGCGGCAACCTCCTCCACTGTGGCAAACGAGTTGTTCGAGAGGAAGAGTACACGCCGCCCGCTGGCGTCGGCCCAGGCGACGAACTCACGCGCGCCGGGGAGGAGCCGCTCCCCGCGATAGACCACACCATCGAGATCGAGAATAAACGCGCGATACTCTCGCAACACAACTACTCCTAGCGGGCGGTTGAAACCGCGCCTAAGGGTGGCCCTTCAGGCCACCACGAAGTCCGCCTGCGCGGACTCTGCTACGGCGAAATGATCTTGCATGGCAGGCGCCAGAGCCAGGGCAGGCGACAACAACCTAAACATAGTCCAAGAATTGCTCAGCATTATACGATCACTTGGCCTACTCTCCAGTCCGCGCAGGCGGACTTCGTGGCCATAGCGAAGCGGAGGCCCGTAGGCGCGGTTTCAACCGCCCGCTTGCCGCTTGCTTGCCGCGCTTGCCGCGCTTGCCGCTAATAGCCTATGTTGTTCTGCAAGGCGTACTGGTAGACGGTATCGGCGACATACACCTGGCAGGCGCCCTCACCGCTGTGCTCTTTCATCAGCGTAATGGCATATTTCGCGCCACTCGGAGCGCCGGGCGCCTGATCATCAGGCGCCAGCGAGATCCACCAGGTATCAGGGTTGGGCTGATCGCTCTGCGCCGTGCCTGTCTTGCCGCCTTCATAGACGCCTGAGGTAGCCAGCGTGTGACCGTTGTAGGGCGCAAGACCAGCGGCGCCTGTGCCGTAGCTCGCGACAGCCCACATAGCCGCGCGCACCGACTGCGCCGTCTCCGGGCGGATGGGTTGGCCATATTGCACGGGCGCCTGAGGCAATGTGTTGTTCACACTCTGTCCATGCGGCACAATCTTCCAGCCGATGTGTGGCTCATACGTCACGCCATTGGCGGCGACCGTGCTGACGACCTCCTCCATCGTCAGGGGAGTGATGAGAAGCTGCCCCTGGCCAAATCCCTCATCTTCGAGCAGGTCGGTGTTAAACGGCGAACTACTGCCGTTGGAGACAGCGTTAAACGCCGTGCTTTGGCTTTGTGGCGCATCGAATGGGATGGACTGTACATTCGGCATGCCTGGCGCTGGCGTCTGGATGCCAAAGGCGCGCACATAGCTCAGCCACTTGTCGGCCCCAAGGTTGACTGCCTCGCGCGCGAAGAGCGAGTTATCGCTATAGGCGTAGGCGTCTTTCAGCGTGATGGGGAATTGCAGGTTGGGCCAGACGCCGTTGAGATAGTCAATCCAGTTGACGGCGTGCGCCTCAGGGGCCTGATAATAAACGGCGGTGTTCTTGTCGAACTGCTGGTTGAGCGAGACGGTTCCCTCATTGAGGGCGGCCATCAGCGTCACCGTCTTGAAGGTTGAGCCGGGGTCATAGAGGCCCTGCGCCCCACGATTGAGCAGCGGTAGGCCGGGATCGCTCTGAAGTTGCTGGAAGTAGCCCGGACTATCGATCTGGTTGGGATCGTAGTAGGGGTGGCTAACCATCGCCAGAATCTCGCCGGTATTGGGGTTCTCGACGATCAGACTGCCAGCCGCCTGGGAACCGGCAGCTTCGCAGACGCCACCGGTAAACACTGGCCCGTTGGGGAACTGTGCGTCGAATACCTGGTTGGCGTACTGCTGGAGCTTCTCGTCAATTGTCAGGTAGAGGTCTTCGCCGTAGCGCGGACGATGCAGCAGCTTTGACACCACATCGGGGAACGTCTCGCCGTGCTGGATGCCCGCCAGTTGGTCGTTATAGGTCGCCTCGATGCCCGCCGTGCCATATTTATAGCTGAAGTAGCCAATCAGCGGTGAGAGGCTGGGGTCGGCGTAGACACGCCGATAGCCGCAGGTGGCGTTTGGATCGGGCACGGACCATGCCAGCTTCACGCCGTTGCGGTCGTAGATCGTCCCCCGCACGGGCGCATCGTATGGCGGACACTTGATCTGCGCGTATGGCCCGTTCGAGAGCGCCGGGCCGTTGAAAAAGACCTGATCGCTGATCTGCACATAGGCAGCGATCATGCTGATGAGCAACAAAAGGATAAGAAAGGTCATCGTCAGCCGACGAATAGTCGCCGTCATATCAATGTTCATCGCAACTCCCTGGCGCGGTTTTGTCATCCGATGCGCCCCTGTAGCCCCTCTAGGCGCGCATAGCCTCCTGGTGAAGTGTAGCACTGCGCGCGGGCAGCGTCAAAAGTCTGTACGTTTGAGATGCGCAAGAAGTCGTAGAGGAGAGGATACGATAACACGCTGGACATTCGCTGCAGAAGGTGGTAAAATAGCGTGCGTGAGGAGATGCACATCTGTCACCTTACACGTGCGGGAGTAGCTCAGTTGGTAGAGTACCTGCCTTCCAAGCAGGCCGTCGCGGGTTCGAGTCCCGTCTCCCGCTCCAT
>JAJPIU010000243.1 GCA_021324535.1 Pseudomonadota bacterium | reverse complement strand
CGACAAACGCGAGGCGCATGTGGTTGGGCCGGAAACCGACCTGCGGCTCTCCATCGCCGACCGCACCTTCCGCAACAGCGACGGCAAACGCAACTTCCCCAGCGGCGAGTTTTTCACCGGCCCCGTCGAAGACTCCGTGGAGGGGCATGTACATTTCACCATTCCTAGCGTCATCAACGGCAACCGCGTCCAGGATATCCGGCTGCGCTTCGAGCATGGGCGCGTGGTGGAGGCAAGCGCGGCGCAGGGCAACGAGTATCTGCAAACGATGCTCGACCTCGACGACGGCTCGCGCACGCTTGGCGAGTTCGCCTTTGGCAACAACTTTGGCATCCAGCGCAGCATCGGCAACACGCTCTTCGATGAAAAGATCGGCGGCACAATCCACATGGCGCTTGGCAATAGCTACCCGGAGACAGGTGGCAAGAACGTCTCGGCGCTGCACTGGGATATGATCTGCGATCTGCGCGAGGCGGCGGGCGGCGGCGAAGTGATTGTGGACGGCGTCACGCTGCTCAAAGATGGCAAATTGCTGGCGTTGAAGGGCTGACCTCTCCCCTGACCCCTCCCCATAGATGGGGAGGGGAACAACATATCACTGGTTGATACGCTTTCCCCTTCCCACACGGCCTACATAAGATGACCCCCTTCCCATTCATGGGAAGGGGGCGAATGATGGGACAGTGGGTGAGGTTCTATTCCCTAGCTTTCGGACTGCTGATGGAGTTCGATCTCATCGGGCGAAAGGTGGGTCATCTCGGCGATCTGCTCGGCGGTAAGATGGCCTAGCCGCTCTTGAAGCTCAGCCTCCACCTGGGCGCTATCGGCGTCTATCGGCACGATCTCTTCGGCGCTCACCTCGGAGACCACCTTACCATCCACCACGATCTGGCGCACCGCACGAATACGCTTCATCGCGGGCGCGGTAGGCGCCTCATCAGCAGTTGGCGCCGTAGCCGGAGCGGGTTCTGTAGCAGCGGGCGCCTCATTGGACTCGTTATGCAGCAAGGCATCACCAGCCATCGCTGCGCCTGCGCCCGCGAGGGTTGCCAACACCGCCGCCCCTGCGATCTCCGCCCCTGACGGGGAACCGGCGGCAGGCTCAGCCGTCGCATCCGGTTCAGTCGCAACTACAGGAGCCACTGCCACATCGGTTGGGTCGTTCGTGGGCGCGTTCGTGAGATCACTCATCGGCACAGTCGGCGGCACATATTCCTGCGGCTCAGGCTCAACCGGCGGCAAGGCGGAATCCACCGGAGATTCGGTCATAGCGGCCACATCAGGCTCCGGCGCAGATTGCTCGGCATCTGGTATGTTTACCCGTATCACCGAGGCCCCAGGCGTCGCGACATCCGCCATAGGCGCGCTCTCGATGTCTACAGGGTGCGCGTCGGTATGATCGGGCGCGACCATATTGAGCGTGGAGGCTGGTTGAGTGGGCTGCTCTATCGCGGCGGCTGCGCCTGCTCCGGCCAACGCGCCCACGCCAGCCTCCTCAGCGGCGGATGGGCCGCTTGCCGTCTGTTCCTCAACAGCAGGCTCTACCATCGTCGGAGAGGGTTCGCCAACTTCCGCCGACGAAATCGGCTCGGTTGATGTACTCTCGGTTGCGATTTCCGGCGGCTCGGACGCAGCGGGCGTCTCTGCTTCGGCGGTTGGCTGCTCAACAGGCGCCTCTGTGGCAGGCGCAGCGGCTAATGGCTCGGTCACAGGCGCTTCGGGTTCGGCGTATTTCTCCGTCTCAACACTGTCGGTTGTGCGGTAGCCGCTTTCCTCGTGCATGTGGTGTTCCACCTCAATGAATCCCATGCCAGCGGCTCCGGCTGCGGCGCCAAGCGCGGCGGCAGGCGCAGCCTCTTCGAGGACGCTCGTTTCATCCACTGTGGTTGCGCCGGGCGCGGCCTGCGTGACGCCCTCGGTCTCGGTCAGATTCGAGAGCGGCGCCTCTGCGGCAGGCTCACCCGTCACCGTCGCCTCCGATGCGCGCACCTCGGCCTCACGGCGATCCTCGACAGGGCTATCGCTTAGCTCCATGCGCGACATCGAGGAGAACTGGGCCGACGCGGCTCCCGCTGGGGCCGTTTCTTCTGCCATTGCGCGGGCTTCGGCCACCGCAGCGGGGGTAATGATGCCGGTTCCTTCGGCGCCCCCGGCGGCTGGCGCAGCGGTCGCACGGCTCAGCTTATCCAGTTCGGCAAGCGCCGATTTTTCCGGCGTGTCATCGGAGAGTTCCGCATCGGCGATCAATCGCTCGGCCAGCGCCAGGTTACGCGCGTTGACCTGGCGATCAATCACAAAGAGGTCAATGGCTTCCCAGAGCAAGCCGATCAGGAGGAGCGCCACGCCAACGATAATCAGCGTGAAGCGCGAGTCGCCAGAATTGATCAGACCCTCCACCAGCACGATCACTCCGGCGATGGTCAGCGCCAGATGGGCGATACCTGAAAGCCATTGATTGAGATAAAACCGATGCGCCCCAACCAATCCCAGAAAGAACGTCAGCAAGAACGCCGTCGTGTCGCTCTTGGCCTGCTTCTTATAGGCTTCTTTCACTTGATCCTGAAGCGGAGGCGCCAGATGCGCGGATAGTTGTGTGATGTCTACACTCACAGAAGCAACCGATCCTTTCGCCTGAATGATGAACGTGGGAGGCCATCCCACTGGCGAATAAAACATGCAAAACAGTACACCGCTAACATAGCATAGCGGCGCCTGAACGTCAATTATCACATATCACACGCCGCGCATGCGTCCACGTGACAAGGAACCATCCTCGCGCGTACTCTTGGAAAGCTGGGCGTACGCTGAACCGGATAGCCGCTGTTTCTCGCGACCTATTATCCGTTATGCTCTGAGGAGATGTTTCTGCAAGCAAGAGGAGGACGGCATTGAGCATACCTGACACTTCGCCCGTGGCGCCAATGGCGCCGCCAGCCAACCCAGCCAACACGGTCAACACGGTCAACACGGAGGAGGTGATCCTGCGTGCGCGCAAGCTGACCAAGCAATTTGGTTCACGGACGGCTGTGCGCGCGCTTGATCTCGAGGTGCGGCGTGGCGATGTCTTTGCGCTGCTGGGGCCGAATGGATCAGGCAAGACCACCACATTACGCATGGCGCTGGGACTGATCCTGCCAACCGACGGCGCGATTGACCTCTTCGACAGCGATATAAGTAATCCAGACCTGCGCGCGCAGGCCCTGCGACGAGTAGGGGCGGTCATTGAGCAGCCCGCATTTTATCCGTTTCTCTCGGGAAGAGAGAACCTGCATGGGATCGCCACCTTTTCGGGGCTGCCAGCGGGCAAGGCGACCAACGCCCGCGTGGAGTTGGCGCTGGCGCAGGTGGGGCTGGCCAGCCGCGCGGGCGACGCCTATCGCAAATATTCCCTGGGCATGAAACAGCGGTTGGGCATCGCGGCGGCGCTCCTCACCAACCCCGAATTGATGATTCTCGACGAGCCAACCAACGGGCTTGATCCCAGCGGCATGGCCGAGGTGCGTGGACTGATCATGCAGCTTTCGCAACGCGGCATCACCATCCTGCTCTCAAGCCATCTGCTGTATGAAGTGCAACAGGTCTGTACGCGCGCCGCTATCATCCGTGAGGGCATCTTGCTGGCGCAGGGCAATGTCAAGGAGTTGCTTGGCGCGCAGAACGGCATAATCGTCGGCTTCGACAAACCGGAGATGCTCTTCCCTGCCGTGCAAGCGTTGCAGGCGGCCAATCAGCCCTGGCTGCGTGGCGCTGTCTACGCCCGCCCTGAACTAGGCGCCTGGGCGCCGCCGGGTGGCTGGCTGTTGCAGGTGGACGCTCCTGCCGAACGTGCCAGCGAGATCAACGCCATCCTCAACGCGGCGAACCTTCCCCCTGCGGAGGTGCGGCGGCGCGAACCCAGCCTGGAAACATACTTCCTGAGCGTGGTAAACGCGGCGCTCCCCCTGGTTGGCTCTGTCGCCCCGGTCATTCCTAACACTATACCGTTCGCGCCTCCTGGCAGTCTGGGCGCGCCAACAGGAGCCACACCGGCGGGCTATGCTCCCTACCCCTATACATCCTATCCGCTCTATGCGCCAGGCGCGCCGCAGCTCGCATCTCCGCCGCCAGCGATTGGCCCACAAACATCTCCCACGTCCACCACACCGCCCACGCAAGGAGGCCCGGCATGACGCAGCCAGTACCGCCAACACCATCTGCTCCACAAGCGCCACAACAACCATTGGCTCCCACTTTGCCGCCGGTTCTGCCGCCTACGTTGCTTGCCGTAGCGCAGGGGCCAGCGCCCAAGCCAACCGGCGGCTGGCTGGCGCAAACCGGACGCATGACCCGCTGGACACTCTTTCTAGCGTGGCGTCGTGTGATGGGAAAGGTGCTCACCAGCCTGCTCATCGGCTTGTTTTTCGTCGTCGTCGCGGTGATTGCCTTGATCTATTTCAGCATCGCCAACATTCAGGTGAATGGCGGCAGCACATGCGTCCCTGTACAGACAACAGCCCCCGCCGCGACTCCTGGACAGGGCGGCGCAACAAGCGTTACTTGCCAGGCGCCCACGCCTGCGCAACAGCAACAACAACAGCAACAGCAACAACAAGCGCAGCAGCAGGCGGCTGATTCCTTCCGCGATTCCGTGCTCCTGTTCCCTGGCAGCCTGATGGTCGCCGGAACCTACACCAGCTACCTCGGCGTGCTGTTTATTTGTATCCTGGCGGGCGCGCTGGTCGGTAGTGAGTATGGCTATACCGTGCTTCGCCTCTCCATCTCGCGCGGGGTCACGCGGGCGCAACATTTCATTGGGCAGGCAACAGGGCTGGCGGTTATCGCGCTGATTGCCTCGGCAGGGATGCTTGTTTTGGGCGCTCTGCTGGGCGTGACGCTTGGGCCACTGCTTGGCGGCTCGCTGCTGGCGCCGTCACCGCGTGGGATCGTCGAAATCCTCGGCTACTGGCTGGCGCTGTCACTCAACCTTTTCGCCTACGCCGCGCTGGCGATGTGTTTCGCCACACTGGCGAAGTCTACGGCGGCCGGGATCGGCGTCTCACTGGCGTATGTGCTTGTCGAATTGGTAGCGACAACAACTCTCCTGGGAATTGGCACGGCAATGACGTTGACGGGCAACACAGCGGGGCCATTCGTGCAGCATATCCCTGATTGGTTCATGGGGAACGCGCTGGGTAGCCTACGCCAGTATGCGGGCGCGTATCCCTACAGCCTGGCGATTGGCTCACCTTCGATGTCGCTCACGCAGGCGCTGCTCGTGCCGGTCGCGTATTGTGTCATCCTGTTGGGCGGCGCATATCTCATCTTCCGCCGACGCGACATCACAGAATAGGCTCCAATGAATTCTCCCCCTTCCCGCGTGGAGAAGAGGGCAGGGGGATAGGTCAGTTCAGTTTAGATATAATACATCGCCGCGTGGTCATGTTCTCCCGCCAGGGAGCGATGGCGCGCGGCAAGCTGTTCGAGCGTGACGCTAGAGAGCAGTTGTTGCGCGTAGGCGTCGATCTGCCCCCAGACCTCGCGGATGGCGCAGCCTGGCGCAAACTGGCAGACCTGAGGCTCAGGCAGGCACTCCATCGTAGGAGGGGAGCCATCGAGCGCGTTGATGACATCGCTCATGGTGATCTGCGCGGGCGGGTGCGCCAGCAGATGGCCCCCCTGTGGTCCGCGCTGGCTCTTGAGCAATCCGGCGCGTCGCAGGGTAATCAACAGTTGATCGAGGAAATGCTCAGGGATCGCCTGATGGCGCGCGATCTCAGCACTGGGGACGGCGCTCTGGCCGTAGCGCATCGCCAGTTCGATCATCGCGCGCAGCCCATAGTCGTTTTTCATTGTCATGCGCATGAGGGTTGTCTCTCTCGGCGCCTCGTCGCGCCATGCTCAGGGAATTGCGCACGCTGGCGTATTCGCTTCAGCCAGTGCTGATCTCGCTTCCCTTTGAGCATAGCCCAGACGCGCAGGCATGTCAACCCGCGCGCCACCTCTGTCAGGCGCCCGCCCGAGGATAGGGTGTGCTTCCCATCATGTTCTGTCTCTCCCCTCGACAACCTCTCGACAACACCTTGCAATGCTCTCGCCTGCGCTGGTATACTAATATACTGAATGGTATATTAGTTTAGGGAGACCGCCGTAGTATGATCACACGCGCTTTGCACGCCCTCACCGATGCCAGCGTTTCTCGCCGGGGTAAATTTGTCGTAATGGCGCTTTGGTTCGTCATTGCGGTTGCTCTGGTGATAGTCGCGCCGCCGCTCGCCAGCATCTATAACAATAACGTGACACTCAGTATT